>NZ_QUGN01000002.1:200262-436729 GCF_003479085.1 Clostridium sp. AF19-22AC
CCCCCGCCTCCTGAATGGCGTCCCCCCCTCCAAACAGAAATTTTTTCACCCCACCGCCACTTTTTTGTGGTATAATGGGCGTATGAATGTAAAGGAGGTTTTTTCATGAAAGTTTCAGAGAGAATTGAAAAGCTCCGTCAGTTGATGGAGGAGAAAGGCATGGATGCATACATCGTGCCAACGGCTGATTACCACCAGAGTGAATATGTTGGGGAACACTTTAAGGTAAGGGCGTTTATGACTGGTTTTACAGGGTCTGCAGGAACAGCCGTGTTCACAAAGGATGAAGCGGGAATGTGGACAGATGGAAGATATTTCATTCAGGCTTCACAGCAGATGGAAGGGACAGGTGTTATGCTTCGCAAGATGGGCGAACCGGGAGTGCCTTCTGTCGAGGAATATCTGAAAAAAACATTAGGTGAAAACTGTGTGATTGGTTTTGACGGACGCACTGTTGGAGTGGATGAAGGACAGGTTTATGCTGATATTGCGGCAGAAAAGAAGGGCAGTGTGATCTATGATTATGATCTCGTGGATGAGATCTGGGAAGACAGACCGCCGCTTTCTGAGAAACCGGCATTCCTTCTGGATGTAAAGTATGCAGGCGAGACTGTTGCTTCCAAGCTGGAACGCGTACGGGCTGCGATGAAGGAGGCAGGGGCTAATACACATATCATTACAAGTCTGGATGATACGGGCTGGCTTTTGAATGTAAGGGGAGATGATGTTGAATACTTCCCGCTGCTTCTTTCTTATACGGTTGTAAAAATGGATTCGGTTGAGCTTTATGTGGACGAGCGTAAGCTGAATGATGAAATCAAGGCGGAATTTGAGAAAAATCATGTTTGTATACATGCATACAATGATGTTTATGAGGCAGTCAAAAAGCTCGGAGCAGATGATGTGGTTATGATTGACCCGAGAAGAATGAATTATGCCCTGTATAATAACATTCCTGATAGTGTCCAGACTGTAAAACAGGAGAACCCTACCATTCTTATGAAAGCAGTCAAGAATGACGTTGAGGTTGAGAATATCAAAAAGGCACATATCAAAGACGGAGTGGCACATACGAAGTTTATGTACTGGCTGAAGAAAAATGTGGGCAAGATTGAGATGACGGAGTTAAGCGCATCTGATAAACTGGAAGAATTCCGTGCAGAGCAGGATAATTTCCTCTGGCCAAGTTTCGAACCAATCTGTGCCTATAAGGAACATGGGGCGATTGTACATTATACATCTACCCCGGAGACAAATGTTGAACTGAAGGAAGGTGCGCTGTTCCTGACAGACACCGGCGGACATTATTACGAAGGTTCAACAGACATTACGCGTACGGTTGCATTAGGTGAAGTGAGCCAGATTGAAAAAGACCACTTTACAGCCGTAGCGGTCAGCATGCTGAATCTGGCGGATGTGAAGTTCCTGTACGGGTGCTCAGGAATGAATCTGGACTATGTGGCAAGAGAACCATTCTGGAGACAGAACTTAAACTTCAACCACGGTACGGGACACGGAGTAGGCTACCTCGGAAATATCCATGAGCCGCCGACAGGTTTCCGCTGGCAGTTCCGTCCGAATGAGATCCATCCTTTCGAAGCGAACATGATCATTACTGACGAGCCGGGAATCTACATTGAAGGTTCTCACGGAATCCGTACAGAAAATGAACTTCTCGTATGCAACGGTGAAAAGAACGAATACGGACAGTTCATGTACTTCGAACCAATCACATTCGTACCGATCGATCTGGATGCGATTAATCCGGACCTGATGTCAGTAAAAGAGAAACAACTCTTAAATGATTATCATAAGAAGGTATACGAATTGATTGCACCACACCTGACAGAGGAAGAGCAGGAGTGGCTGAAAGAATATACAAGAGAAATCTAAGGGACGGGTCAGACAGATCCGGACCTGATATTAAAGGACACGAGGGCTGTGCCGCATTTTCCGTAAGGAAATGCAGCACAGCCCTGTTCTTGTTCAGCATTACTATTGACGGCCACAGGCCATGTATAAGCGGTCTGGCCTCTTTTTGCGTAATAGCGCCTTGCAAACAAATTGAGGGTATTGTATAATCAGAATGATGTTGGGGTCAAAGGGTATTTTGAACCGGGAAGAGGAATGAATGTGAGTGGAAATAAAGTAAACACGAATGAGAGCGGCACGAACGAACTGCTGCTTCGAATTGAAGAGAAATATAAAAAACTTAGCAAGGGGCAGAAGCGTCTCGCCAATTATGTCTGTGAAAATTATGATAAAGCGGTTTTCCTGACGGCCGCAAAGCTGGGGGAAATTGTCGGTGTCAGTGAGTCCACAGTGGTGCGTTTTGCAACTCAGCTGGGTTACAAGGGATATCCGGGATTCCAGAAGGCTTTGGAGGAACTGGTCCGTAATAAGCTGAATTCAATCCAGAGAATGGAAGTGACATATGGGCGAATCAGCCAGTCTGAGATACTGGCAACTGTCCTGCAGTCCGATATAGATAAGATCAAGCTGACACTCGCAGGGATTGACCAGAAGGTCTTTGAACTTGCCATTGACACCATTCTGAATGCAAAGAGGATCTATGTGATCGGGATCAGAAGCTGTGCGCCGCTGGCGGCATTTTTAAGCTTTTACCTGAATCTGATTTGTGAGAGTGTAACAGCAGTGAATACAAACAGCTCCAGTGAAATATTTGAGCAGTTGATCCGGATTAATGCGGATGATGTGATCATCGGCATCAGTTTTCCGCGCTATTCCATGCGTACCCTGAAAGCACTTGAGTTTGCCAGCAACCGGAAGGCCAAGGTGATTACACTGACAGACAGCGTGCATTCTCCTATGACACTGTATTCTTCCTGCAACCTGATTGCCAGAAGTGATATGGCGTCTATCGTGGATTCCCTTGTGGCACCCCTCAGTGTTGTGAATGCGCTCGTGGTGGCCCTCTGTATGAAGAAGCAGAAGGAAGTCGTCACCACGCTTGAGACACTGGAAGAGATATGGGATGAGTACCAGGTGTACAGTGGTGATGAGCTGAACCATGTCAACGATAAACTTCCTGTTGTGCCGGAAAAGTTGGAAGGGAAGACAGATGAGTAAAATACAGATTATAGGCGGCGGCGCCGCAGGAATGATGGCAGGGATATTTGCTGCAAGGAACGGGCATGAGGTCCATATATATGAAAAAAACGAAAAGCTTGGAAAGAAACTCTTTATTACGGGGAAGGGGCGCTGCAACATAACGAATGCCGGTGACATGGACACTCTTTTTGCGTCTGTGATGACAAATCCGAAGTTCCTTTACAGTGGTTTTTACAGCTTTACAAATGAACAGGCAATCAATTTTTTTGAAGAATTAGGCGTGAAAACAAAAGTTGAACGGGGGAACAGGGTATTTCCCCAGTCTGACCATTCCTCGGATGTGATCGGGGCTATGCAAAGAGAACTTAAAAGGCTGCACACACAGATCCACCTGCACTGTAATGTGAAGGAAATACGGGTAAAAGACGGCCGTTATCACAGTCTGCTTCTTTCTGACGGAAAGGAATTGGAAGGAGATGCCTGTATCGTTGCGACAGGGGGAGTCTCATATCCGGCTACGGGGTCTACCGGGGACGGCTATCGTTTTGCCAGAGAGTCAGGACACCGTGTCACAGAGCTTTTGCCTTCTCTTGTGCCGGTCGAGGCTAAAGAGGATGATGTGAAGGCTTTACAAGGTCTTTCCCTTCGCAATGTGAATGCCCGCATCTATGACGGGAAAAAGAAGATATATGAAGAATTCGGCGAAATGCTGTTTACACATTATGGCGTGAGCGGCCCGGTTATCATCAGTGCCAGCAGTGTGATAGGGAAGGTCTTAAAAAAGCGCAGCCTCAGACTTCTGATCGACTTAAAGCCGGCATTGACTTTTGAACAGCTTGATGCAAGAGTGCTGCGGGACTTTGAAGAGAACAGGAATAAGCAGTTTAAGAATGCAGTAGATAAACTCTTTCCAGCGAAATTAAAGCCGGTGATGATAGAACGCAGCGGGATTGATCCGGAGAAGAAGGTAAATGAGGTCAGCAGAGAGGAAAGGCAGCATTTTGCTGCCCTGATCAAGAACTTTGAGATCACCCTTGTGAAACTGAGAGATTTTAAAGAAGCGATTATTACCAAGGGCGGTGTGGATGTGAAGGAGATTGATCCGGGCACGATGGAATCAAGACTCGTTCCGGGACTGTATTTTATTGGCGAAGTGCTGGATCTGGATGCCCTGACAGGCGGGTTTAATCTGCAGATTGCATGGTCTACAGCATACCTTGCCGGTATTTCTGTCTAAAGCAGAAAGTACAGGATATAAGGAGGATATATAATGGGATATAATGTAGCAATAGACGGACCGGCAGGGGCCGGTAAAAGTACGATTGCAAAACTGGTTGCAAAAGAAAAAGGATATATATATGTAGATACAGGGGCGATGTACCGCGCTCTTGCGGTTCATTTTCTGGAATGCGGCATTCGTCCGGAGGATACGTTAGGGATCGTTGGAGCCTGTAAAGATGCAGATGTCAGTATTAAATATCAGGACAATGTCCAGCAGGTTTATTTAAATGGGAAGAATGTAACGTCCAGACTGAGAGAGGAAAGTGTCGGAAATATGGCATCCGTTAGTTCAGCGGTGCCTGAAGTGCGTGAAAAGCTTCTGGAACTGCAGCGGGGGCTGGCAAGATCGGAAGATGTGATTATGGACGGACGGGATATCGGGACGAATATACTTCCTGATGCGGATGTGAAGATTTATCTGACGGCCAGTGTTGCAACACGGGCAAAGAGACGTTATGATGAACTCAGGGAAAAAGGGATCGAATGTGATTATAACGAAATCGCCCGAGATATCGAGGAGCGCGACAGAAGGGATATGAGCCGTGAGACTGCCCCTCTTAAACAGGCAGAGGATGCAGTCCTTGTCGACAGTTCTGAGATGACGATTGAAGAAGTTGTAAAAGAGATTATCAAACACTGCAGGTAAATAGGTCGCAGATACGAAATAGTAACAGGCATAAAGCAAGAAAGGGAAAAGGATGGAAATCATTCGTGCAAAGACGGCGGGCTTCTGTTTTGGCGTCAGACGGGCCGTAGAAACCGTGTATAAACAGTTAGAAAAGAATGGCGGGGAAAACACCGGCATCTATACCTTTGGCCCGATTATCCACAACGAAGAGGTTGTGAAGGATATGGAGAAAAAAGGGGTCAGGGTGCTCCGGACAGAAGAACTAAAACAGCTGGAAAAAGGAACCGTAATCATCCGTTCACACGGGGTGGCGGAACAGGTTTACAGGGAGATGGAGGCAAACGGTCTGGAAATTATTGATGCAACCTGTCCTTTTGTAAAAAAAATCCATAATATTGTAAAAAAAGAGAGCGGCGAAGGAAAACACATCGTGATTATCGGGAACCCGGACCACCCTGAAGTGGAGGGAATCCGCGGCTGGGCAGGGGCTGATGTGACCGTCGTGCAGACACCTGAAGAGGCTGAAAAATTTTCCGCCGGAGAGGGAAAGAAGGTCTGTATTGTCTCCCAGACGACATTTAATTACAATAAATTTAAAGAATTAGTTGAAATTCTTTCAAAAAAGAGTTATGATGTAAGTGTTTTAAATACAATCTGCAATGCAACGAAAGAGCGTCAGACCGAAGCTCGCAGTATTGCGGAAGAGGTGGATGCTATGATAGTGATTGGTGACAAACATAGTTCCAACACCCAGAAGTTATTTGAAATATGTCAGAACGCATGTAAAGATACGTACTATATACAGACACTTGACGATTTGGATTTGAATCAATTAGGGTCAGTGGAAACAGTAGGTATTACAGCAGGGGCATCCACGCCCAACAATATAATTGAGGAGGTTCAAAATAATGTCAGAATTATCTTTTGAACAAATGTTAGACGAATCATTTAAAACAATTCACAACGGAGAGGTAGTAGATGGGACAGTCATTGACGTGAAGCCGGACGAGATTATCCTGAATATCGGATGTAAAGCGGATGGTATCATATCTAAGAGTGAGTATTCCAACGATCAGTCATTAGATCTGACAACTGTTGTAAAAGTTGGTGATCCGATGACAGTGAAGGTATTAAAGGTGAACGACGGCGAAGGCCAGATGTTGCTGACTTATAAGAGACTTGCTGCTGAAAAGGGAAATGAGAGATTAAGAGAGGCTTATGAGAACAAAGAAGTTCTGAAGGCTACAGTAACTCAGATCCTTGGTGGTGGATTATGTGCGACAGTTGAAGAAGCACGTGTATTCATTCCGGCAAGCCTTGTTTCTGATTCTTATGAGAAGGACCTGAGCAAATATGAAGGCCAGGAGATTGAATTTGTAATCAGCGAATTCAACCCGAGAAGAAACCGCGTGATCGGTGACAGAAGACAGCTTCTCGTTGCAGAGAGAGCAGAGAGACAGAAAGAGCTGTTTGCTAAGCTGCAGATTGGCGATACAATTGAAGGAACTGTTAAGAATGTAACAGACTTTGGAGCATTTATTGATCTCGGCGGTGTTGACGGACTGTTACATATCTCTGAGATGTCATGGGGAAGAGTTGAGAATCCTAAGAAAGTCTTCCAGGTTGGAGATGTGTTAAAAGTTCTTGTAAAAGACATCAATGATACAAAGGTTGCACTCAGCCTGAAGTTCCCGGAGACGAATCCGTGGGCTAATGCTACAGAGGATTTTGCAGTAGGCACAGTTATTACAGGAAAAGTTGCACGTATGACAGATTTCGGAGCATTTGTTGAGCTTGCGCCGGGAGTTGACGCACTGCTTCACGTTTCCCAGATTTCAAGGGCACATGTTGAGAAACCGTCTGATGTACTTTCTATCGGACAGGAAATTACGGCTAAGATTGTGGACCTGAATGAGGCAGATAAGAAGATCAGCCTGAGCATGAAGGCTCTGGAAGAGCCTGAGGCACAGGAGTATACAGAAGAGTAATATATGTTTTAACATCTATATGGGACTTTGAGATAGAGGCTGACAAGCCTCTATCTTTGTTTTGTGGTAAATGTTAAAAAAACGACAAGATGTATGGATTTATGTGCAATAAAATATGTGAATTTACTGGATTTTGCATACAATTTTTAGTACAATACTATTATTGCGATAAGAGAAAGGAAGGTAGTAAAGAATGGGACTTTTAACTTTTAAAGGCGGAATACATCCAAATGACGGTAAAAGTCTGGCAAAGGATCAGGCGATTGCAGAAGTACTGCCGAAAGGCGATTTGGTATATCCGCTTTCACAGCATATCGGTGCCCCTGCAAGTCCGGTTGTACAAAAGGGCGACCATGTGTTAAAAGGCCAGAAGATTGCTGAAGCTGGCGGATTTGTTTCCGCACCGGTTTATGCGTCTGTTTCAGGTACTGTCAAAGGCCTGGAAAAGCATTTCAATCCGACAGGGAGCAAAGTGGATTGTATCGTAATTGAAAACGATGGGGAATATGCAGAGATAGAGTATCCTGAAGTGAAGCCGCTTAATGAGCTTACGAAGGAAGAAGTCATCAAAATGATCGGTGATGCCGGAATTGTCGGAATGGGTGGTGCCGGATTCCCTACAAGAGTGAAGCTTTCTCCGAAAGAACCTGACAAGATTGAATATATCATAGCGAACTGTGCAGAATGCGAACCGTACATAACAGCAGACTACCGGAGGATGTTAGAGAATACAGAAGAGCTGGTAAGTGGTATGAGGGTTATATTATCCTTGTTTGAAAATGCAAAAGGTATATTCGGTGTAGAAGACAATAAAAAGGACTGTATTGAGAAATTAAAAGAGGCAGTTAAGGATGAACCGCGTATGGAGGTCAATGTGCTGCAGACGAAATATCCGCAGGGGGCTGAGCGCCAGCTGATCTACGCGGTAACGAAGCGTGCTATAAATTCTGCGATGCTTCCGGCTGATGCGGGCTGTATCGTGGATAACGTGGAGACTCTTGTGAGCATCCATCGTGCCGTGGTAGAAGGAAAACCTCTTATGGAGCGTGTCGTGACAGTCAGCGGTAATGCGGTTGCAAAGCCAGGCAACTTCAAGGCACTTTTAGGAACGAACCAGCAGGAGCTTGTTGAGGCTGCCGGCGGGTTTAAGACAGAGCCGAAGAAAGTGATTTCAGGCGGCCCGATGATGGGATTTGCAATGATGACCCTGGATACCCCGGTCACAAAGACATCTTCCTCCATCCTTGGATTTACAGAGGATGAAGTGGAGAAGGCAAAACCAGGTCCCTGCATCAACTGCGGACGGTGTGTGGAAATATGCCCGAGTAGAATTATTCCGTCCAGACTTGCGGATTATGCGGAGAGACACGATGAAGAGACCTTTACTGCACAGAACGGACTGGAGTGTGTGGAATGCGGTTCCTGCAGCTATGTCTGCCCGGCAAAAAGACCGCTGAAGCAGTCAATTGGTTCTATGCGCAAGATTGCTCTCGCGAACAGAAAGAAAAAATAACGAAAGAGGTGAATCAAAAGTGAACGAGAATTATAACATATCATCTTCACCGCATATACGAGACAAGGCAACCACAAGCAATATCATGCTGTATGTTGTGATTGCGCTTCTGCCAGCAACAATCTTTGGAATCTATAATTTCAGACACGAAAATGCATGGCTTCTGGTTGCAGTTACGACGGGAACTGCGGTGTTGACTGAGTACTTATATGAGAGGCTGATGCATAAGCCGATCACAATCAAAGATTTCAGTGCGGTTGTCACAGGACTTTTGCTGGCATTGAATCTGCCGCCGACACTCCCGTTATGGATGGGGGCGCTTGGTTCCGTATTTGCTATCATAGTGGTAAAACAGCTTTTTGGCGGCCTGGGGCAGAACTTTATGAACCCGGCACTGGGAGCGAGATGTTTCCTGCTTATTTCTTTTACGGGGCGTATGACCTACTTTGTATATGATGGTGTCACAGGCGCAACACCGCTTGCACAGCTCAAAGCGGGTGAGGCAGTGAACACAATGGATATGCTGATGGGGAATATCCGTGGTACGATTGGTGAGACTTCCGTGCTTGCAATCATGATTGGTGCCATGTTCCTTCTTCTGATGGGGATTATTGATTTAAGGATACCCGGTACATATCTTGTAACATTTGTCATTTTCATTACGATTTTCGGCGGACACGGGCTTGACCCGCAGTACATCACCGCACATCTCTGCGGAGGCGGCCTGATGCTGGGGGCATGGTTCATGGCTACGGATTATGTTACTTCGCCTATTACAAAACGAGGGCAGATTGTATATGGTGTCTGTTTAGGTCTTTTGACCGGTCTTTTCAGACTGTTCGGCGGATCGGCAGAGGGTGTGTCCTATGCGATCATCATCAGTAACCTTTTAGTACCGCTGATCGAAAAGGTTACTCTTCCAAAACCATTCGGTAAAGGAGGAGAAAAATAATGAATAAAATAGTAAAGAACACATTGATACTCACGATAATTACTCTGGTCGCAGGAACACTTCTGGGCCTCGTCTATGAAGTGACAAAAGCTCCTATCGCCAAGGCGCAGGAGAATGCAAAGCAGGAAGCGTATAAGACGGTCCTTGCAGATGCGGCTGTATTTGAAGAGTATGCGGATTTTAATGAAAATGAGGCGGCCAAAGTGTTAAAAGAAGGCGGCTATACAGGGGATGACATCACAGAAGTAGCCGTAGCAAAAGACGAGAACGGCGAAGATGTGGGATATGTTGTGACTGTAACTTCTCATGAGGGTTACGGCGGGGATATCAAGATTTCTGTCGGAATCTTAAGCGACGGTACTGTGAAGGGAATCGAGATGCTTTCGATCAGTGAAACAGCCGGACTTGGTATGAAATCCACGGAACCTGCGTTTAAGGACCAGTTCAAGGATAAGCAGGTCGAGAAGTTTTCCTATACAAAGACCGGTGAGAAGGGCGATGACAAGATTGATGCGCTCAGTGGCGCCACAATCACGACAAACGCCGTAACGAATGCGGTAGACTCTGCCCTGGTATATTTTCAGAATGTGTTAGGAGGTAGTGTCAATGAATAAGTATACGGAAAGACTGTATAACGGTCTGATCAAAGAAAACCCTACCTTCGTGCTGATGCTTGGTATGTGTCCTACACTGGCGGTTACAACGTCGGCGATCAATGGAATCGGTATGGGACTCTCAACAACAGTTGTACTTGTATTATCCAATATGCTAATATCCATGCTGAGGAAGATTATCCCGGATTCCGTCAGAATGCCTGCATTTATCGTTGTCGTGGCATCCTTTGTAACGATGGTGCAGTTCCTGCTGGAAGGATTCGTCCCGAGTCTCTATGATTCACTGGGAATCTATATCCCTTTGATCGTTGTTAACTGTATTATCCTTGGAAGGGCCGAAAGCTATGCATCTAAGAACCCTGTTTTGCCATCCATATTTGACGGAATTGGTATGGGACTTGGATTTACGGTAGGTCTCACGGCAATTGGCCTTGTAAGAGAAATTATTGGTTCAGGAAAGGCATTTAACTTCCAGATCCTGCCAACATCCTATGAACCGGTCACAATCTTTATTCTGGCGCCCGGCGCGTTCTTCGTGCTTGCAGCCTTGACTGCCCTGCAGAACAAGTTCAAGAAGAAAGCGGCAGAAAAGGGTGATCCAATCGCTGAAAAGATCGGCTGCGGATCAGGATGTGCAACATGCGGGAAGAAAGAGACCTGCGGAGGTTCAATGTTTATAGATGTGACCCCGGAATCAAAGAAAACAGCAAAAAATGAGAAGGAATAGGAGGAGAGTGTAGATGAAAGAACTACTTTTAATTGCAGTTGGCGCTGCATTCGTGAATAACGTTGTACTCAGCCAGTTCCTTGGAATCTGTCCGTTCCTCGGTGTTTCTAAAAATGTAAAGACCGCAGGCGGTATGGGCGGTGCTGTTATTTTCGTTATTACAATTGCATCATTTGTAACAAGTTTAATTTATAAATTCATCCTTGTGCCGGCAAATTTTGAATATTTACAGACGATCGTCTTCATTCTTGTTATTGCGGCGCTTGTACAGTTTGTAGAGATGTTCCTGAAAAAGGCGATGCCGCCTTTGTATAATGCGCTTGGTGTTTACCTGCCGCTGATCACAACAAACTGTGCAGTGCTCGGTGTCGCGCTGACAAATGTCCAGAAATCATACAGTATTCTGGAAGGCGTGATTAACGGGATTGCAACAGCATTTGGTTTCCTTGTGGCGATCGTGCTGATGGCAGGTATCCGTGAGAAGATAGAGCACAATGATATCACGGAATCGTTTCAGGGAACTCCGATTGTCCTTGTAACTGCGGGACTGATGGCAATTGCATTTTTCGGATTTTCAGGATTAATTTAGGAGGGAAGAAACATGAGTATATCAGGAATTTTAATAGCTGCGGCAATCGTCGGCGGAACCGGATTATTCATCGGTGTCTTCCTTGGGATATCAGGAAAGAAGTTTGCGGTAGAAGTTGACGAAAGGGAAGAGGCTATTATGGGCGTGCTCCCGGGCAACAACTGCGGCGGCTGCGGCTATGCAGGATGTTCAGGTCTGGCGGCTGCAATCGTAGAAGGAAAGGCTGAAGTTAGCGGATGCCCGGTCGGCGGTGCACCTGTTGCGGCCCGTATCGGTGAGATTATGGGAATGGCGGCAGGAGATCAGGTTCGTCAGGTTGCATTCGTGAAATGTGCCGGTACCTGTGAAAAGGCGCAGAATAAATATGAGTATTTTGGAATCGAAGACTGCACTATGGTAAATATGATGCAGGATGGCGGACCAAAAGGCTGTGACTATGGATGTCTCGGTTATGGCACCTGTGTGAAGGCGTGCCCGTTCGATGCAATCCATATTATCGAAGGAATCGCAGTTGTAGACAAGGAAAAATGTAAGGCATGTTCTAAGTGTGTTGCAGCATGTCCGAAACATCTGATTGAGCTGATCCCGTATGATCAGAAGACATTTGTACAGTGTAATTCCAACGATAAAGGAAAAGCACTGATGGATGTCTGTCTGGTTGGCTGCATCGGCTGCCGTCTCTGTGTGAAGAACTGTGAGTTCGGTGCCGTGACAGTGACAGATAACCTGGCACACATTGATCCGGAGAAATGTACGAACTGCGGCGTTTGTGCCGATAAGTGCCCGAGAAAGATTATTACACCAAGAAAGATACCGATTTCATAAGAATTATAGCGGTAATGTCATTATAAAACGCTGCATGGGAAGCTTAAGGCTTCCTGTATGCAGCGTTTTTGTTCCATAGAGAATGATTTATTAATTTACATAGTGCAGGCTGTAGTCATCTGTTACAAAGATGGCCCGTATGCCGTCCAGACTTTCAACCAGCTGGCTTCCCTGCTCAAGCCCCAGTGCAAAGCAGGCTGTACTCAGCCCGTCGCCATCCACAGACTGGTCGGAGATGATCGTTACCTGAAGCAGGTGGTTATCGAATGGATAGCCTGTTTCCGGGTCAAGAAGGTGGTGGTAGATCTTACCGCCTTTCTTAAAATAACGTTCGTAGATCCCGGAGGAGACGACAGACTGGTCATGGATGTCGACAGTTGTGATGGCCTCATTCGTTTCAGCAAAGGGTTTCTGGATGCCAATGTGAAAATCGCTGCCATCCGTCTTACTTCCTATTGTAAGCAGGTTCCCGCCCAGATCGATCTGCCCGTGTTCGATGCCTTCACTTTCCAGCCAGGCTTTCAGCTTGTCTGCGATGAATCCTTTTGCGATACCTCCAAGGTCGATCGCTGCCTTCGGATCTTTCAGGGTGACAGTATTGCCTTCGACCAGAACATTTCTGTAGTCTATATGGCTTACGGCTTCTTCAATGGCGGCTTCGTCCGGAATGCTGCCGGGATTGTTTTTGATATCCCAGAGTTCACTTAAGGGTGCAATTGTGATATCAAACCTTCCTCCTGAAAGCTGGCTATAGTACAGTCCTTTTTCAATCAGTTCGATAGTCTCGTCATCCACCTCGACAGGCTGTCCGTGTGCTGCATTGATCCTTGAAATATCGCTTGTATCAATCGTGCGGCTGAATAACTGTTCATAATCTGAGCACATTTCCTTGCAGTGATCGAGTATATCCTGACTGCCGCCCCATATTTTTATGGATATAATGGTGTCGAAATAAACACCGACTGTTTCGAGAGGTTCACTGGCGGGCGGAGTCGTGCAGCCGGTGAGTGAAAAAAGCATGGCTGCCGATACCAGGAACGGCAGCATATGTTTCGTAAATCTTTTCATAAGGTTCCTCTTTTCGTATAATACAATATCTGAATCATTATACCCATTTCAAAGGAAAATTACAATCGAACATGTGATTGTATTGTTCCTGTTCACACTACGGTGTGAACAGGAACATTGCATTCTAAAAGTCGGTGTGCTATGATAATTGCTGGAGGCTGTGATGAAGAAAAATGATTTAATATTAGTTGGAATGATTTTATGTCTGGCTGCCGCGTTCATCGGTTACCAATTCCTGAAGGGGAAGAGTGTTAACGCAGATGTTGTGGTCACCGTTGATGGAGAGCCATATGGCAGATATGCACTGTCAGCGGACCAGATAATAAAGATAGACGGTACGAATACCCTCGAGATCAGGGACGGGAAGGCCGCTATGAAGGCCGCGGACTGTCCGGACAAGCTGTGTGTGCATCAGAAGGCAATCTCCAGAGACGGTGAGAGCATCATTTGTCTGCCGAATAAAGTGGTGGTAACCATTGAAGGCGGAGAAAAGAGTGAACTTGACGGGGTTGCGAAGTAGGAGGATGACCGGTGAAAAATAGAGCAGCATATTTTGGAGTATTCACGGCCCTTGCCCTTATTTTCAGCTATGTGGAAATGCTGATTCCGATTCAGTTCGGTGTGCCGGGGATTAAACTGGGTCTGGCGAATCTCCTGATCGTGATCATGTTATATAAATGCGGGCCGAAGGAGGCACTGCTTCTGTCCGTTGTCAGAATCGTCCTGTCCGGATTTATATTTGGAAATATGTTCAGTATTATATACAGTCTGGCCGGTGGGATTTTGAGCCTGGCGGTGATGGCGTTTCTGAAGGGGCGCGGCAGTTTCAGCGTGATGGGCGTCAGTATTGCCGGCGGCGTATGCCACAATATCGGGCAGCTGGCCGTCGCAATGGCCGTTGTGGAGACATACCGGGTAGGTTACTATCTCCCGGTTCTTCTGATCGCCGGAATGCTGACCGGAATGCTGATCGGCATTGTGTCCAATGAGGTGTTGAAACGGATCAGGAATATCAATCTGTATTAAGGAGAAGGAGAGTTATGATTTCATATATTCGCGGCGAACTTGCCGCTGTAGAAAAAGAGAAAGTAATTGTAGATGTGGGGGGCGTCGGATACGGCATCTATATGCCCGGACAGGCACTTGCCGTGCTTCCACAGCCCGGCAGTGAGGTGAAGATCCATACATATCTGAATGTACGGGAGGATGCCATGCAGCTGTTTGGATTCCTGACAAGGGATGACCTGGAGATTTTTAAGCTTGTAATCGGCGTCAGCGGAATCGGTCCGAAGGGGGGATTAAGTATCTTATCGAAGCTCAGCCCGGATGATCTGAGGTATGCTGTTTTGTCCGGTGACGTCAAGGCCATCTCTGCTGCACCCGGGATCGGGAAGAAGACGGCGGAGAAGCTGATCATTGAATTAAAGGACAAGCTGGATATAGAGGATGTTTTAAACCATGCCATCGAAAGCGACAGGGCGCCGGATACGGATGTCTCAGGAGGGATTCAGTCTGAGGCAGTGCAGGCACTGGTGGCACTTGGTTATGGAAGCACCGAGAGTCTGCGTGCTGTCAGACAGGTGGAGCTGGAGAATGCTTCAGTAGAAGATGTACTGAAAGAAGCTTTAAAGAAAATGCTTTAAAGATATAGAGGGAGAGTATGGGAAAAAGAATTATCACTACGGAAAATCTGGAAGAAGACATTAAGATCGAAAGCAGTCTCAGGCCCCAGTTTCTGGAGGACTATATCGGACAGGAGAAGGCGAAGGAGACACTGAACATATATATTAAGGCCGCGAAGGAGAGGCACGAAGCATTGGACCATGTTCTTTTTTACGGCCCTCCGGGGCTTGGAAAGACAACACTTGCAGGTATTATTGCAAATGAGATGGGTGTGAATATTAAGATTACATCTGGTCCCGCAATTGAAAAACCGGGGGAAATGGCGGCTATCCTGAATAATCTTCAGGAAAGCGATGTTTTGTTCGTGGATGAGATCCACCGCCTGAACCGCCAGGTGGAAGAGGTTCTGTACCCGGCTATGGAGGATTATGCCATAGACATTATGATAGGAAAGGGCGCTACCGCCCGTTCGATCCGGCTGGACCTGCCAAAGTTTACACTGGTTGGGGCCACGACAAGGGCCGGGATGCTGACTGCGCCATTAAGGGACCGGTTTGGCGTTGTCAATCATCTGGAGTTCTATACGGAACAAGAATTAAAGACCATTATCCTGCGGTCGGCACACGTGCTCGGAGTAGAGATTGACGAGAAGGGGGCCCTGGAACTTGCAAAACGCTCCAGAGGCACGCCGAGGCTGGCAAACCGCCTGCTGAAAAGAGTCAGGGACTTCGCACAGGTCAAATATGACGGTGTGATCACGGAGGCAGTAGCCAATTACGCCCTTGATCTGCTGGATGTCGATAAATATGGTCTGGACCACATAGACAGGAACATCCTGCTGACTATGATCGAGAAGTTCCAGGGCGGGCCTGTCGGCCTGGAGACACTGGCGGCTACCATTTCAGAGGATGCAGGCACGCTTGAGGACGTCTACGAGCCTTATCTGCTGAAAAGCGGATTTATACAGCGGACCCCCCGTGGAAGAGTGGCGACGGAGATGGCATATGCCCATCTCGGCATTCCGTTTCCTTAAATAAGGAGTCCGTGCCTTTGTGGAGGAAAAGGAAATAACTTGAAAAAATGGTTGGTTTTTGTATTCATATAGTTTATAATAACAGATAAGAAACGCGAGGAGGATGCTATGAGTTCAGCTAAACATTATACGGAAGTTTTAATTGGAGGAAAGGTCTATACATTGAGCGGCTTTGAGGGTGAGGAATACCTTCAAAAAGTTTCTTCCTATCTGAACCATAAAATTACAGAATGTGCCAACAGTGAAGGATTCAGACGGCAGAGCTCTGATACCCGGAACGTACTCCTTGCCCTGAACATCGCAGATGACTACTTTAAAGCGAAGAAACAGGGTGATTCCCTTGAAAGTGATATCGAACTGAAAGACAAAGAGATGTACGACCTGAAGCACGAATTGATATCTGTTCAGATTAAGCTTGAGAATGCTGAAAAAGAACTGGCGAAGATGAAGGAAGAGAATAATGACCTGCAGATGCAGATCGTAAAATTAGAGACCGAGATGAAGAACCGCAGGAAATAGGGATAGGCTGTCTTAAGACAGCTTATTTCATCTTATGGACAACTTTGCTATGTATAGACTAAACTGGGAGGAGCAGGATTGACAAGGGGTAATCAGGATAGACGAAGAATAGAGATACTGGCGCCGGCCGGCTCTTATGAGAGCTTTCTGGCAGCCGTAAGAGCAGGGGCGGATGCGGTTTACGCAGGCGGCCCTCGTTTTGGTGCGCGGGCTTTTGCAGATAACTTTACGGAAGATATGCTTTTAAAAGCCATCGATTATGCACATTTACATGGCAGAAAGCTGTATCTGACTGTTAATACACTGCTTAAGGATGCGGAGACGGATCACTTATATGAGTATATTGCACCATTGTACCGGCAGGGGCTGGATGCAGTGATTGTTCAGGATGCAGGGGTTCTGGAATTCATGAGGACCCAGTTTCCAAAGATGGCGGTACATGCCAGCACCCAGATGACGATTACAAATGCAGAGGGCGCTCTGTTTCTGGAAGAGCAGGGGGTGGAGCGGGTTGTACCGGCAAGAGAGCTCTCTCTGGAAGAGGTCAGGGAGATTGCTGACAGGACAGGACTGGAGATCGAGTGCTTTGTACATGGGGCACTCTGCTACTGTTATTCAGGACAGTGCCTGCTAAGCAGCCTGATCGGTGGAAGAAGCGGCAACAGGGGACAGTGTGCACAGCCGTGCAGACTTCCTTTTACGACGGATAAAAAGAAAGAGCATTTACTGAGCCTGAAAGATATTTGTACACTGGAACTGATTCCAGAGCTTGTTGAGGCAGGGATCGATTCCTTTAAAATAGAGGGCAGGATGAAAAAGCCGGAATATGTGGCCTTAGTAACCTCTATGTACCGGAAATATACAGATTTATATCTGGAGGAAGGGAAAGAAGCATTTCGGGTTACGGACCAGGATAAAGAAATGCTGATGGATATTTACAACCGCGGAGGGTTCAGCACCGGATATTACAGGCAGCATAACGGGAGAGACATGTTATCCCTGAAGCGGCCGAACCATGCCGGGGTTCCTGCCGTAAGGGTGACGGGGCAGAAAGGCCGGGAAGTTTTCGGTGAGGCCCTGACGGATATCCACAAAGGTGATATACTGGAACTCGACAGTTCCAGAGACCATACGGATACAAAGAATAACTATACCTTTGGGAAGGATGCGGGCAGGGGAAGCGGTGTCTCACTTCTTGTTCCGAAGGGAAGGAAATATGCGAAGGGGATTGTATTATACCGCCTTCGTAACCAGAGCCTGCTGGATGATATTGGGGAACGTTATGGCAGAGGTGCCGTTTGGGAGCCAATCACCGGAAGAATGGAGCTCAGACAGGGTGAGAAGGCCGTGCTGACAGTCAGCCGCGGCGAGGTATCCGTAACGGTCAGGGCAGAAGAGCTTACAGAGGAGGCCAAGAACCAGCCTCTGGATGAGACCCGCCTCAGAAAGCAGCTTCAAAAGACCGGGAATACAGAATTTAATTTTGAAAATCTGGAAATTGTAACAGAGGGGGCAGTTTTTCTTCCCATGCAGAGGATTAACGAACTTAGGCGCCGGGCACTGGAACTGCTGGAAAAGAAAATCTGTGACGGATTCCGGCGGAAAGAAGAGGGCACCCTTTACGGAGAGCGGATGACGGATCAAGTGATTCCAGGCAGTCTTTATCAGGAGGAATGGTTTCCCCGGCTGTCTGCACTGGTGGAATCAAAGGAGCAGCTGAGGGCTGCGGCAGATTCTGATGACCTGTACAGGATTTATATAGACAGCGTCATTGAAGGTGACATTTTCCGGGATCATGAACTTGCCGGTCTGAGAGATAAATGCAAAGAGACGGGAAAGGAGTTCTTTCTTGCCATGCCGCATATTTTCCGAAAGGAGGCGGCTGCGTTTTTTGACGCGGGCTGGGAGGACTTTCTGAAGTTTGGATTTGACGGGGTTTTGGTAAGGAATTATGAAAGTTTTCATCATTTAAAGGAACATGGATTTGACAAGAAGGTCATATTGGACCATAATCTATATGTGTTCAATCAGAAGGCAAAGCAGTTCTGGAACAGGCAGGGGCAGATTTCATTTACGGCACCTGCCGAGCTAAACGAAGGGGAATTAAAGGAATTAGGCATCAGTGAGGCCGAACTGGTCGCATATGGAAGGCTTCCCGCGATGGTTACGGCCCAGTGTATCTTAAAAACGACTGACGGATGCAGCAGGGTGCCCGGTATTACGAGGATCAGTGACAGGTACCAGAAAGAATTTCCAGTCAGGAATTGCTGCCGTTTTTGTTATAATATCATATATTATACCTCTCCACTTTTTACGGCGGATTTAAAAGAATCTTTAAGGGAGCTTTCCCCGGCCGGGCTGAGGATGCAGTTTTCGCTGGAAGATGCAGAAGAGACGGCACGTATCATCCGGTTATGCGGGGATATTTACCACAAGGACATGCCGGCTGATTTGAAAGACACAGATTTTACCAGAGGACATTTTAAACGGGGGGTAACCTAGTTCTTAACGACTTATAAAGCAGGTGAAAAATGGTTAATGTAATAGTAGAATTATCAAAGTATATTATGATCATACTGATGGCTGTATACACATTTTCATGCTTTTCGGTATTTGCCCAGGTATATGAAGAAGATAAGAAGTGGATACTGATCAGGCAGAATGTCCTGATGTTCCTGATTCAGTTCACGGCATATCTGGTCATGTATCTGCAGACAGAGGAGAAGAAGCTTGTCTTCTTTTATCTGGCCCAGGTGGTACTGCTGATTGCGATCCTTGTACTGTACAGAGTTTTATATCCGAAAGTATCCAGACTGATTGTAAATAATATGTGTATGCTGCTGAGCATCGGATTTATCATGATTACAAGGCTGACTTACTCAAAAGCAGTGAAGCAGTTTATATTTGCGGTGCTGGGAACCGTGATCGGTCTGTTTGTACCGGTGCTGATAAGAAAACTGAAGTTCTTAAAGGACTGGGGGTATATCTATGCCGGCATCGGGATACTCGCACTGGGGGCTGTTGCCGTACTGGGGCAGATATCTGACGGGGCGAAGCTTGGATTTACAATAGCGGGATTCGGGGTACAGCCTTCTGAATTTATCAAGATTTTGTTTGTGTTTTTTGTGGCGGCGAGCCTGAACAGGTCGACAAGTTTCAAAAATGTTGTGATCACGACGGCCATAGCGGCCGCACATGTTCTGATCCTTGTTATTTCCACGGACCTTGGTGCCGCTTTGATTATGTTTGTTGTTTATCTGGTTATGCTTTACGTGGCGACCAGAAATCCGTTCTATGCAATTGCGGGCATCGGGGGAGGGAGTGTGGCCGCCGTGCTGGGCTATCATATGTTCAGCCATATTAAAGTCAGGGTTTCAGCCTGGCAGGACCCGTTTGCCTCTTACAGTGAGGGCGGCTACCAGGTCGCACAGTCTTTGTTTGCAATCGGGACAGGGAGCTGGTTCGGGATGGGGCTGTATCAGGGACTGCCTGACAGCATACCGGTAGCAGCCGAAGATTTTATTTTTTCCGCCATTTCAGAAGAAATGGGACTGATATTCGCGCTGTGCCTGATACTCGTGTGCGTGAGCTGTTACGTAATGTTTTTAAACATTGCAATGGCGATCCGCAACCAGTTCTATAAATTAATAGCTCTTGGTCTTGGAACCTGCTATATTTTCCAGGTATTCCTGACAATCGGCGGTGTTACAAAGTTCATTCCGTCTACCGGGGTGACGTTGCCGCTGGTCAGCTATGGAGGAAGCTCCATGCTGAGTACAATGATTATGTTTGGGATTATACAGGGCCTGTATATTTTAAGAGAAGACGAGGAAGAGATTATTGAGAAGAGAAGAGAAAGAGATATTCGAAGAAGTGAGCCAGGGGGGAGGGCGCCGGGGAAGAAACAGCCGCCAAAACAACAGCCAGGACAGCCGCGGAAGAAAAAACCAGCGTTCGAAGAAGTTCCGCAACAAAGAGTTCGCTAGAGTTACCTATCTCTTTGTCGCGTTGTTTCTGGCGTTGATGGCGTATATTGTATATTTTAACATTGTGCGGGCAAAGACAATCGTAAACAGTCCGTATAATGAGCGTCAGGATGCATTTGCCGACCGGGTCATACGAGGGAACATTGCAGACAGGAACGGCAATGTCCTTGCAACGACAGAGGTTGCGGAGGATGGAAGCGAGGTGCGCAGCTACCCTTATGGGGCTGCTTTCGCACATGTAGTCGGATTCAGCAATTCTGCTGCTGGCAAAAGCGGCCTGGAATCAATTGAGAATTTTGAACTGCTTACCTCGAACTCATTTTTTGTAGAAAAGTTAATGAATGAGTTTAAAGATGAAAAGAATATGGGGGATACGGTTGTTACGACTCTTGACGCGGATCTGCAGCAGGCTGCCTATAATGCACTTGGCAGTAATAAAGGTGCAATTGTCGTGATGGAGCCGGGCACAGGAAAGATACTGGCTATGGTCTCGGGGCCGGCCTATGATCCGAACAGCGTGGAGAGTAACTGGGATGTCCTGAATTCAGACGATACAAACAGCCCGTTGTTAAACAGGGCGACACAGGGGCAGTATGCCCCCGGTTCAACATTCAAAGTAGTCACGGCGCTGGAATATATGCGGGAACATAGTGATTATGCGAATTACAGCTATGAATGCAATGGTGAGATCACGGCGGATAATGTGACGATCCACTGCTTTGACAGTACCGTTCACGGGCTGGAGGACCTGCGTAGTTCTATGGCGAACTCCTGTAATTCCTCATTTGCCAATATCGGGTTATCTTTAAACAAGACATCGTACCGGAAAACCGCGGAGGACCTGCTCTTTAATAAGAAGCTTCCGTCTGTAATGGACTACTCCAGAAGCTCTTTTAGGATTAATGAAAAGTCTACAAGCGCCGATATGATGATGACGGCAATGGGACAGGGGGAGACATTGGTCAGTCCTTACCACATGGCCTTGATTACGTCCGCAATTGCCAACGGCGGAACATTGATGGAACCATATCTTGTCGAAAAAGTAACGAATTACAATGGAACAGAGATCAGCAAGAATGTCCCGAAGAGTTATAGAAAGCTGATGACCTCTGATGAGGCATCCCAGCTGAAAGATTATATGCGGGCGGTCGTGGACGAAGGAACGGCAACGCTTTTGAGTGGTCAGTCCTATACGGCGGCAGGAAAAACAGGAACAGCCGAGTACAGTCTTGACGACGGGGAGAAGACACATTCCTGGTTCATGGGATTTACCAATGTTGACAACCCGGAGCTTGTGATCAGTGTCATTATCGAAGGCTATGACGGAGATGCAGGAGCAAAGGCAGTGCCTATCGCTAAGCAGGTGCTGGATGCTTACTATTATTAAAATATAGGGCCAAAAGTGGTGAAGAAAATGCAGATGACATTTTACTGTGACTTATATGTCAGTGAAGATTTGGGGAAGAAAAAAGAGAAGGTAATGCAGAAACTTCGGGAAAACAAGGCACAGCCTTCGGTTTATGTAATAACCCTTGCACAGGGGAGACAGAACCATCTGGAATTTTATTCTTCCCTGCTTTTAAAACAGCATATTTATGAAGATACCCCTCTGTTTGTTGTGGGAATTGCAGACGGATATGACGATGCTATGTACTTGGTGGAACAAATCGTCAGAGAAATTTATGACCGGACGGATGATACCGATGTACGGGGATACATCGAGAAGCGTCAGATAGAATATGAGGAAGGCAGAGTGTAAGAGCAGATGTTACATATAATCCTGTTGATTTTAAAAATTATAGGATGGATATTGCTTGCGATACTGGGACTTATTGTATTGCTTCTTTGTGTCGTCTTTTTTGTGCCCCTTTGTTACCGCGCAGACGGAAGCTGTAAGGGAACTTTTGACTCCCTGTACGGGAAAATCCGTTTTTCCTGGCTTTGGCATCTGGTCAGCGGTATTGCCGTGTATGAGGAAGGTAAGTTAAGCTGGACGGTCAGGATTGCATGGAAGAAGATGTCGTCGGAAGAACCGGTGCAGGAAGCCGTTTTGGATGAACTTGAGGTGCCTGGGGAAAACATGCGTCAGGGAGAACCGGCGCAGGAAGAGATAAAGCAGGAGCCGGGCAAAGAAAAAGAGCCAGACAAAGAGAAAGAGTCGGGAGAATTTGAATCTGATGTGAAGCGTCTGGAGAAGCTCATGCAGGAGGAAGAGGGATCAATTCAGGATGAGAAGACCATTCAGGAAGAAACAAACACTCCACAGCCGGAAGTAAAGCAGATACCTTTCCCTGAACCTGAAGAAAAAGAAGAGGAGAAGGGGCCCGGTTTATTCAGCAGGATTGGGAACCTGTTTCGGGGTTTCACCGAAAAGGTAAAGAAATTATATGAAAAGTTAAAATATACATTTCTTAAAATCTGTGATACTATGAAAACAACGTCGGATAAGAAAGACAAGCTGATCCTGTTTATTACGGATGAAGTCCATAAATCAGCATTGGGCGCCGTACTCGTGGAGGTGAGGAGGCTTCTGCGCTTCCTGAAACCAAAGAAACTTAAGGCGGATGTCCATTTTGGTTTCGAGGACCCGTATTATACAGGACAGGTACTGGCGGTACTAAGCGTGATTTATCCATTTCTTGGGGATCATGCAGACATTGAGCCGGACTTTGAACAGAAAGTATTGGAAGGCAGTATTATGATTTCAGGAAAGGTGCGTGTTCTTTACATGATCATTATGCTCTGGAATCTGGTATGGAATAAAAACGTACGGACCACAATAAAACATATCCGGAAATTTGAATTATAGGAGGAATCAGGCATGGCAGAAGAAAACAACTTCAAAGCAACAGTGGAAGCATTATTTCAGGGGATGGACAGTGTTGTGACATCCAAGACCGTAGTAGGGGACGCAATCAATGTGGGGGATACGATTATCCTGCCGCTTGTGGATGTTTCGTTTGGAATCGGGGCGGGCTCATTCAACGCTGATAAAAAGAACAAAGGCATGGGCGGTATGGGCGGAAAAGTGACCCCGAGTGCGGTATTGGTTATCAGAAACGGGTCGACGAAGCTTGTTAATATTAAAAATCAGGATACCATCACAAAGATACTGGATATGGTTCCCGATATGGTAGACAAGTTTACGACAAGAAAAGAAGATAAGGTGACAGAGGAAGACGTCATGGATATCCTGAATTCTGAAGAATCAGATGAAAATGATGCACGCATTTAAAGAATCCGCATAGAATAAACCAAAGAACCTGCCGGAGGCTGGCAGCTATGAAAAAAGTAATAGGATTCGCATTACTCTGGTTTGCAATAGGAATGTTCCTTATGCTGATTCTGCCGAATGGGATAGGACTGATCATCACCTTTATATGCCTGGCGGTGGGATATAAGCTGTTTTGCAGCTGTTAACAGAACAAAAAAAGTAATGAAGCTGTATTTTACAGACAATAATTGTCGTAAAGTACAGCTTTTTCTATTGCCGGCAATAGTAATTGGCCGGGACATAAATTTTAACTATATGTTGCCATAAAATATAAAGATTATCCTATGGCAGTATCTCCATGCTATAATTCTAAGCACGAAACAAATGAAAATTGGATTGCAGGGAGATTGAAAGATGAAAATAAAGGAATTATTTAAACAAAAAACGGTTCTGTCTTTTGAGGTGTTTCCACCGAAAAGGACGGGGTCCATCCATACAATATACCGTACTCTGGATGAACTGAAAGAACTCCGCCCAGATTTTATCAGTGTTACCTATGGGGCTGGCGGAAGCGAAAACTGCAGGACGACACTGGACATTGCTTCAGCCATCAGGAATGATTATGGGATTGAGAGTGCGGCACACCTGCCGTGCATGGGGCTGACAAAAGAAGATATCCTGACGCAGCTTGGCCAGTTTAAAGAGGCAGGGATTGAGAACATTCTGGCACTCAGGGGAGATTATGTGTCGGGACTGGAGTCGAGGGGCGACTTTCAGCATGCGGATGAGCTGATTTCCTTTATCAGGGAGAATGGTGACTTTCATATCAGTGCGGCCTGCTACCCCGAAGGGCATAATGAGTCCGCAGATATTGTTGCGGACATCCGCAATCTGAAAAGAAAAGTAGATGCAGGGGCGTCCCATTTGATTTCACAGTTGTTTTTCCACAATGATTACTTTTATAAATTCAGAGAGCGGTGCACTCTGGCCGGGATCGATGTTCCCATAGAAGCCGGAATCATGCCTGTGGCCAATAAGAAACAGATCGAACGGATGGTGTCACTCTGCGGGGTGCACCTGCCGTCCAAATTCGTCACCATGATGGAACGTTATGAAGACAATCCTGAAGCAATGAGGGATGCCGGAATTGCATATGCCATCAATCAGATCGTGGACCTGATATCGCAGGGAGTTGACGGAATCCATCTTTACACGATGAATAACCCCTATATTGCATCGCGGATATATGAGGCCGTACACAGGTTAATTGCAGCATGAATATCCGTATTCTGTTATCAGTGTTTTTAATTCTTCTATGTACCGGGAGGCGGATGCGCTGAACGGTACCTTTTCATGAGAAATCAGCCCCACCTTCATCCGCTCATCAGTCTCCAGCTTTACGGAAACAATATTATCTCCGTTGAGGTCACTGTTAAGTACACCGGTACAGATTGTATATCCGTTCAGACCGATAAGGAGATTAAACAGAGTTGCCCTGTCGCTGACATGGATTGTCTTTTTATGGGGCGCGGTACTGAGGATCTCCTCGGAAAAATAGAAGGAATTAAAGGTTCCCTGCTCAAACGCAAGAAACGGGTAATCGTCCAGATCTTCCAGTGCGACCTGCTTCCTGCCTGCCAGAGGATGTCCGGAATGAATGAAAACATGGGGAATGGCATCAAACAGTGGTGTAAAGCGCAGGGCATTCTCCTTCAGAAGTTTTTTCAGCACTTTTTCGTTAAAGGAGCTCAAATAAAGAATTCCTATTTCACTTCTCATGTTTGCCACATCTTCTATACTCTCATAGGTCCTTGTCTCCCTCAGAGTAAACTCGTATTCATCTGCCTCGAGAGACGAGATCAGGTTTACAAAGGCGTTGACAGCGAATGCATAATGCTGGGTGGAGACGGAGCAGAGCTGCCTCGAAGGCTTTTTATTTGTATACCGCTGTTCAAGCAACTGGGTCTGTTCAATGATCTGGCGGGCATAGGAAAGAAATTCCGTTCCGTCCGCGGATAAGGAAATGCCTTTTGGTGTCCGGTAGAATATTTCAATCCCCAGTTCTGCCTCGAGTTCCTTTACAGCGGTGGACAGGGTGGGCTGTGAGATAAAGAGCCGCCTTGCCGCCTCCGTGATGGAACCACATTCTACAATTTTAATTACATATCTTAACTGCTGTAGTGTCATAATAAAATCCTGCCGTTTACATTTAGTTTTTATTAGGATATAATGAAATTCTGCCTTACAAGGTACAAAAAAAGTACCCACATAAGTGAGTACCCCCGTGTCAGTTCAATGTTTATTAAGCGCGTTCTACACGTCCTGATTTTAAGCAGGATGTACAAACGTACATTTTTTTAGATCCGCCTTCTGTTTTCACTCTAACGGACTTCACATTTGATTTCCACATTTTTGGTGATTTTCTATGAGAGTGACTTACGTTGTTTCCAAAATGAGCACCCTTTTCACAAATAGCACATTTAGCCATCATTGCACCTCCTAACAATCTGAAATAGTCCATACAGACTCACAACACTGTTATTTTAGCAGATAGGGGTGGTTTATGCAAGCACTTTTTCAAATTTTTCCTTTTCCTTTTCTTTTACGGTTCACATAATCTGGAATTCATGATAAAATCAATATAAATAAACCGAACCGGGAGATGATATGGTACATACTATCCCGGGAACGAAGAAAGCGGGGAAGACTATGGGCAGACGGGTGATTACAATTGGGAGACAGTACGGGAGCAACGGGCATAGAATTGCTAAAAAATTATCTGAACGTCTTGGGATTCATTATTATGACAAGGAATTAATCAAGATTGCAGGTGAGATGCAGAACATTACTTATGAAGAATTACTCAAAGTAGATGAAAAGAGGGCTAATCCGTGGCGGTATCCGGTGGAGGATGAAGTCCAGATGGCGAAGCAGTTCCGCTTCGAACCTATGAATGATGTGCTTTTTTATACACAGGTAGAGATTATTAAGGATCTGGCTGCAAAAGAAGACTGCATTATTGTCGGACGCTGCGCGAATGACATCCTGAAAGGGTATGAGGGATGCAGGAGCGTGTTCATTCATGCCCCGTTTGAGAAACGGGTAGAAGTCATCATGGAGAGGGCGTCTGTTGATGAGAGGGAAGCATCACTTCTGATTAAAAAGATTGATAAACAGCGCAGATATTATTATAACTATTTTACAGACCAGAAATGGGAAGATATGACACAGTATGACATCTGCCTGAACAGTGGAAGTGTCTGTGAGGAGCAGATTCTCGATGTTTTGGCAGCACTTTATGAATCGATATTGTAAAATTCGGATAAAGAGAGTATAATACCTGTGTTGATTATCGCGAAAATCCATATAAGAATTGGAGGTAATATATGATGAAGGGTAGTATGAGTACAGATCTGGGGATTATTACGATCAATCCTGACGTAATTTCCAAGTATGCAGGATCTGTTGCGGTAGAGTGTTTTGGCATCGTCGGTATGGCTGCGGTCAATATGAAAGACGGATTAGTAAGGCTTTTAAAGAAAGAAAGCCTGACCCACGGAATCCATGTGGAGATTTCTGAGGATAATGTCCTGGCATTAGATTTTCACGTGATTGTTGCTTATGGAGTGAATATTCTTTCAGTTTCTGACAATCTGATGAACAATGTGAAGTATAAGGTAGAGGAATTTACCGGCATGACTGTAGATAAAATAAACATCTTCGTCGAAGGTGTCAGAGTGATTGATTAAGGAGGATACTTGTCGTGGCAACAAAAACGATAAATACAGAGCTGCTTACGAAGATGTTTTTAGCGGGGGCAGCAAATCTGGAGGCAAAAAAGGAATTTATTAACGAGTTGAATGTATTCCCGGTTCCTGACGGGGATACGGGGACGAACATGACGCTGACGATCATGTCTGCGGCCAAAGAAGTCAGCAGTCTGGAAAACCCGGATATGCTGTCTGTATCCAAGGCAATCTCTTCCGGCTCCCTTCGTGGCGCCAGAGGGAACTCAGGAGTCATCCTGTCCCAGCTGCTGCGTGGATTTACGAAGGAGATCCGTGAGTTCAAAGAGATTGATGTGCCGGTACTGGCACAGGCATGTGAGCGTGCCCGTGCGACAGCTTATAAGGCGGTCATGAAGCCGAAGGAGGGAACAATCCTGACTGTGGCAAAGGGGATCGCTCAGAAGGCGGCAGAGATGGCCGAGACAACAGATGATCTGGAAGTATTCATTCCGGAAGTGATTAAGCATGCGGAGTATGTTCTTTCCAAGACACCAGAGATGCTTCCGGTCCTGAAGGAGGCTGGTGTTGTGGATTCAGGCGGACAGGGACTTTTAGAAGTGATAAATGGTGCGTATGATGCTTTCCAGGGGAAAGAGATCGACTACAGTGCGATTGAGGCAAGCGCCGGGACAAAGATGGTGAAACCGACGGCTCAGGCCGAGGCGGACATCAAGTTCGGTTACTGTACGGAATTCATTATTATGGTGGAGAAGGAATTTACGGATGATGACGAGATAGATTTCAAGGCATATCTGGAATCGATCGGCGATTCCATCGTCTGCGTGGCAGATGATGATATCGTGAAGATCCATGTGCATACGAACGATCCGGGGCTGGCAATCCAGAAGGCACTGACCTATGGACAGCTCTCCAGGATGAAGATTGATAACATGCGTGAGGAGCATCAGGAGAAGCTGATCAAAGATGCTGAGAAGCTCGCCGCACAGCAGAAAGAAGAGAAGAAGGTTACGGTTCCGAGGAAGTCTGTCGGCTTCATCGCGGTTTCAATCGGTGAGGGAATGAATGAGATATTCAAAGAACTGGGTGTTGACTATATTATCGAAGGCGGCCAGACGATGAACCCGAGTACGGAAGACATGCTGACGGCAATCGATGAAGTAAATGCTGACCACATTTTTATTCTGCCGAATAACAAGAATATCATTCTGGCTGCCAATCAGGCACAGATGCTGACAAAGGATAAAGATATTCTGGTAATTCCGACGAAGACAGTCCCTCAGGGAATTACAGCCGTGATCAATTACATGCCGGAGGCGGATATTGATACGAACGCGGAGACGATGAATGAGGAGATCAAGAACGTTAAGACAGGACAGGTTACTTATGCGGTCAGAGATACGAAGATAGATGACAAGGAGATCCATGAGGGAGATATCATGGGAATCGGCGATGCCGGAATCCTTTCTGTCGGACAGTCTGTAGAGGAGACGGCGAAGGATATGCTTTCCCAGCTTGTCGATGACGATACAGAACTGATCAGCTTATATTATGGACAGGATGTCCTCGAGGAGGATGCGGCACACTTTGCAGAGCAGATCGAGGAATTGTATCCGGACGTGGATGTGGATGCACATTCAGGCGGCCAGCCGATTTACTACTATGTATTATCTGTAGAATAACGAAAGACATAAATACAGGAACGGGCCAGCACCCAGAAGAGGGCAGCTGACCCGTTTCGAAAGTTATAGACCAAAACGTGTCAGGAAATTCAGGCAGGAGAATAATAATTCTATGAACGAAGATTCTAAAATCAGTGCGTTAAAAGGAATAGGTGAAAAGACGGAGGCATTATTTGTGAAAGCCGGAATCCGTACGATCGGCGAGCTGCTGCGATACTATCCAAGAGGATATGATGTTTATGATGACCCGGTATCTATCGGGGAGGCAGTGGAGGGCAGGACGGTCGCCATAACCGGTGCCATATACGGAAAGGTACAGGTGGGCGGCAGCCGGAATATGCAGGTTACCACGATATACCTGAAGGATATTACAGGGACGCTGAAGGTGATCTGGTTCCGCATGCCGTTTTTGAGAAATACGCTTGCACGCGGAGGCATCATTACACTGCGGGGCAGAATTGTAAGAAGGCGCGACGGACTTGTGATGGAACATCCCGAGATCTTTTATCCGAGTGCGAAGTACGAGGAGAAACAGGGTACATTGCAGCCGGTCTATCCTCTTACGGCAGGGCTTACGAATAATGCAGTCAAAAAAGCGATGCTGCAGGCGGTCGGATATCTGGATCTGAAGCAGGAATTCCTGCCTGAGGATATCCGGATGAAATATGGTCTGGCTGAGTATAATTATTCTGTGAGGGGGATTCATTTCCCGGAAGATAAAGAAGAATTTTTCCATGCCAGAGAACGTCTGGTATTTGAAGAATTTCTTGTGTTCGTCTTATCTCTTAAGAATCTCAAAAGCAGGGAGGATAAGGCGAAGAACGGATTTCTGTTCCGGGATCAGGAAAAGATCGACGCCTTTTTAGGTGCACTCCCGTATGAGCTGACGAATGCACAGAAAAAGGTATGGCTTGAGATGAAGCGGGATATGTCAGGAGAGCATATCATGTCGCGGCTTGTGCAGGGAGACGTAGGTTCCGGCAAGACGATAGTGGCGCTTTTAGGTTTGATGTATGCCGGGCTGAATGGATATCAGGGGGCGATGATGGCCCCGACGGAGGTGCTGGCAAAGCAGCATTATGAGAATATCACTTCGATGTTCGGGCAGTATGATATCCCGCTGAAGACAGAACTGCTGACCGGTTCGATGACGGCAAAGGAGAAGCGGGAGGCTTATGAACGGATTGCCTCCGGGGAGGCCGATATTATCATCGGGACCCATGCCCTGATTCAGGAGAAGGCGCAGTACCGTAATCTGGCGCTTGTCGTAACAGATGAGCAGCACCGTTTTGGTGTGAAGCAGAGAGAGACGCTGGCCGGAAAAGGTGTTATGCCACATATTCTTGTCATGAGCGCCACGCCGATTCCACGGACGCTGGCAATCATCCTTTATGGCGATCTGGACATTTCGGTTATCGATGAACTGCCTAAGAACAGGCTTCCGATTAAGAACTGTGTGGTAGACACAGGATACCGCGGCACGGCTTATAAATTCATGCAGAAGCAGGTGGCAGAGGGCAGGCAGTGCTATGTGATCTGCCCGATGGTTGAGGAAAGCGAGAGCATGGAGGCGGAAAATGTAATCGACTACACCCAGATGCTGAAAGAATCTCTCGGAAACGGCATCCACATTGCTTATCTGCATGGCAAGATGAAGCAGGCGGAGAAAGATATCATTATGGAAGCGTTTGGAAGGAATGAGATCCAGATTCTTGTCTCCACTACGGTCATAGAGGTCGGGATCGATGTCCCGAATTCGACGGTCATGCTGATAGAGAATGCGGAACGGTTCGGCCTCGCCCAGCTCCACCAGCTCAGGGGCCGGGTGGGAAGGGGGAAACACCAGTCCTACTGTATTTTTATGAGTGCATCTAAATCAAAAGAGACAAAAGAACGTCTTGAAATTTTGAATAAATCAAATGATGGATTTTTTATTGCATCCGAGGACTTAAGACTGCGAGGTCCCGGCGACCTGTTCGGAATCCGCCAGAGCGGGCTTCTGGATTTCAGGCTTGGTGACGTGTTCCAGGATTCTAAAATTCTGAAGATGGCGAATGAAGCCGCGGCAGAACTTTTAGAGGAAGATCCGGAACTGAAAAAAGAGGGGCATGAAAAGCTGAGAGACCATATTAACCGCTATATGTCTGAGATTATGCTGGAGAATACGCTCTGACGCTCCCGTGAAAATGCTTTAAAAGCCTGTAAAATCCGCCGTTTTTAGCAATTTACAAAAATCACTAAAGAAGGAAGGAACTTCCAAGAGTAAAACAGCGAATCCTCCATATACTATGGTTGTAACACACAAGAGTGTTACTAAAAAATCTGAAAAAGTAACGAAGAAAAGTTACGAGAAGGAGGAAATTATCATGGCAAGTCGTTCATCAAACAGAGCAGCCGTACCAGAGGCAAAGAGTGCACTGGACAAATTCAAATATGAGGTAGCAAGCGAGCTGGGAGTACCGCTTTCTGACGGTTACAACGGAGATTTAACATCTAAGCAGAACGGATCTGTTGGCGGTTATATGGTTAAGAAAATGATCGAACAGCAGGAAAGACAGATGGCTGGTAAATAAGCAAATTTCGTAAGAAAAAGCACTTAGGATTGACCTAAGTGCTTTTTTCTGCTAAAATTCAGCATAGTTAGAAGAATGAGGGTGTTTAAGATGAGAGTCATTGCAGGAACTGCCAAAAGGTTACAACTTAAGACATTGGACGGGCTTGATACAAGGCCGACGACAGACCGGATCAAAGAGACATTATTTAATATGATAGCCCCGGGTATTTACGACAGTATATTTCTTGATTTATTCAGTGGAAGCGGCGGGATAGGGATTGAGGCATTGAGCCGCGGCGCCCGTGAAGCAGTCTTTGTAGAAAATAATCCGAAGGCTATGGCTGTTATAAAAGAGAATCTGAAGTTTACGAAGCTGGACCACAAGGCACTGACGGTGACGAGGGACGTTATGACGGCGCTGTATCAGCTGGAGGGTGAAAAAAGCTTTGATTTTATATTTATGGACCCTCCGTATGACAGAGAGCTTGAAAAGAAGGTGCTCAATTATCTGGCAGACTCACAGCTTGTTTACGAAGATACCGTGATTATTGTGGAAGCATCGAAAGAAACTGATTTTTCATACCTGGAAGAACTGGGTTTTTCCCTGATCAGGGAGAAAACCTACAAAACCAATAAGCATGTCTTCATTGAAAAGGCTGGAAAGGAAGAAATATGTTAAAAGCAATTTATCCGGGAAGCTTTGACCCGGTTACATACGGACACCTCGATGTGATCAGAAGATCCTGTAAAATCGTGGATGAGTTAATTGTCGGAGTGCTGAATAATAATGCGAAAATGCCGTTGTTTTCTGCGGAAGAACGTGTTAAAATGTTAGAGGAAGTAACAAAAGACTTGACAAATGTGAAAATTGTCCTGTTTAATGGATTATTAATTGATTTCGCAAGACAACAGGGGGCAGCTGTCGTAATCCGGGGACTGAGAGCGATTACTGACTTTGAATACGAGTTACAGATGTCCCAGACCAATCATAAACTGGAACCAGGTGTCGAGACTATGTTCTTGACCACAAGCATTGAATATTCTTACTTAAGTTCTACTACAGTGAAAGAGATCGCAGCTTTTGGGGGAGATATATCACAATTTGTGCCGGAAGCTGTAGCAGTGGAGCTGGAGAAAAAGATGAAAGCAAAAAGGAGAGTGTAACTATGAGCAGCCGCATTGAGCAGATTATTGAAGAGATCGAGGAGTACATTGACAGGGACTGTAAGTTCCAGCCATTGTCTACGACAAAGATTATCGTGAATAAGGAACATCTGGATGAGTTATTGCGGGAACTCAGGATGAAGACACCAGATGAGATTAAGAGATATCAGAAGATCATAGCAAACAGAGACGCCATTCTTGCCGATGCACAGGCAAAAGCGGACGCCATGATCGAGGAAGCACAGGTACAGACGACAGAGCTGGTCAGCGAGCATGAGATCATGCAGCAGGCGTATGCCCAGGCAAACGAGATCGTTACCCAGGCAACGGCTCAGGCGCAGGAGATTATAGACAACGCGACAGAGGATGCCAATGCAATCCGGCTCGGAGCCATCCAGTATACAGATGACCTGCTGGCGAATGCAGAGAGCATTATCGGCCATACACTGGACAGCTACACGACAAAGTATGACGGACTCATCAATTCCCTTCAGGAGTGTTACGATGTTGTGCGCACTAACCGTGCAGAACTCGAGGTTCCTGAGGACGATGGCAGCCAGTATGACATTCCTCAGGACGGCTTAGGTGAAATGTAAATACAGAAAAGCAATCAGGCTGGTAACCACTGCGGTTGCCAGCTTTTCTAATGTATACGGAAGGATGGAAAGGCTGGTTTTCTGAATCATACACTGTGTCTGCGCCACCGCACAGATTCCTCCGAATGAAGTCAGGGCAAGGATCGCACAGTACTGCATGTCAAAAGGCAGGGCGGATTTTCCAAGCAGGGCGATTCCGTTCGTCACTTCCAGAGTGGGCAGGAGATATGTAATAAACGGAAACTCAAAGGGTGCTGACCGGACAAGCTCCAGAATAACCGAGAAGAGGATAATATACCCTCCAACCTTGGTGATCGTCTCAAAACTATCCATAATACATGTATCCACGATTTTAAAATTCCAATTTGCTTTTGTGTGCCCGGCTTCTTTTAAGCCGGAAAATTGTTTTCTGCCTTTGAGGTAGAACCGTCTGAATAAGAAGCTCATCAGCATTGGTGTCCCGAGCAGAATAAGCAGGGATGGAGCGATGAGCTCTTCTTTCCCCAGCGTTTTCCAGACGATAAAATTCAGGATAAACACCGGACTTGTATTGTTGCAGAAGGAGAGTAGGTAGCGGCCTTCATCCTCGGACACATACCTGCTGCCAATCAGGTCGGCCGTCACCTTTGCCCCCATAGGGTAACCGCAAAGGAATCCCGTGATGATGGCAAAGCTCCCGTTGTCTGATACTTTAAAAATTTTCTTAAGGACCGCCCCGACGGCGCCGGATATGTAATGGATACTGTCTGTACAGACCAGCAGATTTGTAATGATGATGAAAGGAAATAAGGTTGGCAGTATGATTTGAAACCATAAAAGAAGACCTTCACTGGCACCGTTAAATACCGCTTTCGGAGAGATCAGCATGATTGCAAACAGTATGACAATTCCGATTCCGGCCAGATTACGTTTCATAAGAAGGTCTCCTCGTGAATTTTGACAATAAATATTAATAAAGATATATGAAATTGGTTGATTTTTTATGCCTCCTGTGACAAAATGATGATAGCAACTTAAACAGGAAGGGGAATGAAACAATGGCAGTATTAGAAGAATTAGAACCACAGGAAGTCTTTCACTATTTTGAAGAATTGAGTCAGATTCCAAGGGGGACATTCAACACAAAAGCAGTAAGCGATTATTGCGTGAAGTTTGCAAATGACAGAGGACTCGAGGTCATTCAGGATGAACTGAACAATGTTATTATCAAAAAGCCGGGGACAGAAGGGTATGAAGAGAGTGAGCCGGTTATTGTTCAGGGACATCTGGATATGGTGTGTGAGAAGACGGAAGTTTCAGATCACGATTTTGAAAAAGATCCGTTAGACCTCTATGTGGAGGACGGATTTGTAAAAGCAAGAGATACGACGTTGGGGGCTGACGATGGAATCGCAGTGGCGATCGCACTTGCTTTGCTCGACAGTGATACGATCCCGCATCCGCCGCTTGAGGCAGTATTCACAGTGGATGAAGAAGTGGGAATGGGAGGGGCAGGCGGAATCGACCTGACACCTTTGAAGGGAAAGATGCTCATAAACCTTGACTCAGAAGATGAGGGGACGATTATTGCAGGCTGTGCAGGCGGATTGAGCTTCTGCATGAATCTGCCGGTCGGAAGAAAGCAGGTAACAGGAGACTGCCTCGAGGTTACTATCAGAGGGTTAAAGGGAGGACATTCCGGAATGGAGATCCACCACCAGAGAGGCAATGCGAACAAACTTGCCGGACGTCTCCTGAACCGCCTGAACCAGAACATGGATATTTCACTGGCAGAAGTCCAGGGAGGTGCCAAAGACAATGTTATTCCGTCAGCCTGCACATTCACGATTGTCGTACACGACAGTGTAAAGGCAGAGATGATAATCGAGAACATGGAGAATGTCTGGAAACAGGAATTTGGCGAGGACGAACCTGAGCTGGAGGTTATCGTAACAAAGACAGAGAACATAGAGAAATCTGTGATGTCTGACATGGACATGAAGAAAGTAATCTTCTTTATCAATAACTGCCAGAACGGTGTGTATGGCTTCAGCCGCTCCTTAAAGGGACTGGTTGAGACATCAGACAATCTCGGTGTTGTTACGACAGAAGAGAACAAAGTAAGCTTTGTCTTCCTGATCAGAAGTTCTGTTTCTTCGAAAATGGAGGAAATGAAAGAAGCCTTCATCAGCTGGGCTGAATTCCTTGGCGGGACCTATGAACTCTCCGGGGCATATCCGGCATGGATGTATAAGGAAAATTCAAAGATCCGTCCGATCGTAGCAGAGGTATTCGAGAAGGTATATGGCAAGACGCCGAACATCTCAACGATCCATGCAGGATTAGAGTGCGGACTCCTCTCCGGCAAGAAGCCGGAATTGGACTGCGTATCTTTCGGACCGAGGATGTATGACATACACTCTGTAAATGAGCGTCTGGATATTGCGTCCACATGGAGAATGTGGAACATTATCAAAGAAGTTCTGAAAGAATGCAAGTAGGACAGTCAGTGCTTCATATATTAGAATGACTAACATATCAAAGGGGTTGTTCTTAAAAGAGTGAAGCGAAGAAAGTTACATAATTATGTGCTCCTGAATCTGCTTCTGGCTCTGTTTCTTACGATTGGTATACACGAAGTTCTCACAATAGGGGGCTTTGCAAGGCTGAATGAAGATACGGTTACGTCAGACGGGTTCAGGAGGCAGACTCTGAATGAAGAGTTTCTGAATTACATACAGAATACAAAAGACCCGGGAAAAGACCTGGGTCTTTATTTGTTGGAAACTGATTTTGGGAAGAAACCACTGAAAACGGTGCCGGATAAACAGGTGTTGTATGAAATGGAGAAGAAGTGGGCAGGGAGGGAAGGATGGGATGCTTACCTTGCCCAGTGCAGGGGAATCTGGAACGATGTCAGGTATTTCCCGATACCGGAGCCGGCAGGCAGCAAGGATTACGGGACATCTTTTGTTGATTCATGGATGTTTGAGCGCAGCTATGGAGGAAAGAGGGGGCATGAGGGAACTGATATTATGGCAGAGGAGAATACACGCGGACTCTATCCGGTCGTCAGTATGACGGATGGTGTAGTGCGCCACAAAGGCTGGCTGGAACAGGGGGGATGGAGGCTCGGGATCGTTGCACCAGGTGGTACATATTTCTACTATGCACATATGGATTCCTATGCGGATATTGAGGAGGGGGACACGGTCCGCGCCGGAGACCTGCTTGGTTATATGGGGGACACCGGCTACAGCAAAACAGAGGGGACAACAGGCAACTTCCCGGTGCACCTCCATGTAGGAATCTACATTTTTCACGGAGAGGAAGAGATCAGTGTTAATCCGTACTGGGTTCTTAAGTATCTGGAAAATCGTAAAATCAAATGTGTGTATTAGTAAGCGGGGTCTTTCACGAGTCCGGGATTTATGATATAATCAATCCCATGTGGAGGAAACGATATGAATTTACCGATAGCATTTGAAGAGAAAATGAGAAGTCTGCTGCATGAAGAGTATGCGGATTATGAGAAGTGTTTTGACGAGGCGCGGCATTACGGGCTACGTGTGAATACAAATAAAATTACTGTGGAAGAGTTTTTAAAGATTGCGCCGTGGAAGCTGGAGCCGATCCCGTGGATACACAATGGGTTCTACTATGACGGGGATAGTGTTCAGCCTGCAAAGCACCCGTACTATTTTGCGGGACTGTATTATCTGCAGGAGCCGAGTGCCATGACTCCGGCCGACAGGCTCCCGGTGGATCCGGGGGATAAGGTGCTGGATGTCTGTGCGGCCCCGGGGGGGAAGGCTACTGAGCTCGGAGCGAAGCTTCAGGGAAAGGGCGTCCTGATCGCGAATGACATCAGCAGTTCCAGAGCAAAGGGATTATTGAAGAATCTGGAACTGTTCGGAATCGGGAATATGATGGTGCTCAGTGAGGAGCCCGGGAAGCTGACGGAGTATTTCCGGGGGTATTTTGATAAGATTTTAATCGATGCCCCGTGTTCCGGAGAGGGGATGTTCCGCAAGGACAAGAAAATGGTGAAGGCATGGGAGGAACACGGACCTGAATTCTTCTCAAAGATCCAGAGGAGTATTATTACACAGGCCGCTTCTATGCTGAAGACAGGCGGCATGCTCTTATATTCCACCTGTACCTTTGACCCTTCCGAAAACGAGCAGACGATCGAATATCTGCTGTCAGAATATCCGGAATTTGAAATCTGCAGTATCCGGCCTTACGAAGGATTTGCCGAAGGAATGCCGGAAACGGGGGAGAGCGGGAATCAGGAACTTAAGAAGACGGTCCGCATCTTCCCCCACAGGATGCAGGGGGAAGGGCATTACCTTGCTCTGCTAAAGAAAGGGCATTGTGAAGAGAACCATGCAGCAGATGCAGACAGGGCCGGGAAAACGGCAGGGAGGAAGAAAAAGCTGCCTGAGGAACTGGATGCATTTTTTCAGGATGTGGACTGGGAACTGGATGCGTCCCGCCTTGATATACATGGAGAGCGTGTCTACTATATGCCGGAAGGCCTGCCTGACCTGAAGGGGGTCCGTTTTTTACGTTCCGGCCTTTTATTGGGAGAACTAAAGAAAAACCGCTTTGAACCGAGCCAGGCACTTGCCATGTGCCTGAAACGTAAAGATTATGCAAGGGTATTAGACCTGCCTTTGGCGGATGAGCGTGTCATCAAGTATCTGAAAGGGGATACGCTGGATCTGGAAGATATGGTGTCTGCAAAGGAGAAAGGCTGGTATCTGGTCTGCGTGGACGGATATCCGCTCGGATTCGGCAAACTTTTAGGCCAGACACTGAAGAATAAGTACCTCCCGGGCTGGAGATGGATGGGAAGTGGGCAGTAAAAATATGAAGTTAAGACTGGATAAATATCTTGCCGACATGGGGACAGGAACCCGCAGTGAGGTGAAAAAGGCAGTCGCAAAGGGGCAGGTAACCGTGAACCGGGAAGTGGTTAAAAAGCCGGAGACGAAGATCGACACGGAGAAAGACACCGTCTGTTGCCAGGGGATGATTGTCGGCTATACGGAGTATGAATATTATATGCTGAACAAGCCCTCCGGCGTTGTCTCGGCAACAGAGGACAAAAGGGACAGGACGGTGGTTGATTTAATTGAAAGCAAAAGACGTAAGGACCTGTTCCCGGTGGGAAGGCTGGACAAGGATACAGAAGGGCTGCTCCTGATTACAAATGACGGAGCGCTTGCCCACAGGCTCCTGTCGCCAAAGAAACATGTTGACAAGGTGTACTACGCGGAGGTTTCAGGAAAGGTCACCAAAGAGGATGTGGACGCTTTCGCCGGAGGTCTTGATATCGGGGAAGAGCAAAAGACTCTGCCGGGAAAGCTTGAGATTCTTGAATCAGATGAGATATCACGGATTGAACTGACCATACAGGAAGGAAAATTCCATCAGGTGAAGAGGATGTTTCAGGCGGTGGACAAGGAAGTTGTTTACCTGAAACGTATCCGTATGGGACCTCTTTTGCTGGATGAAACCCTTGCGGCGGGAGAATACAGAGAATTGACAAAGGAAGAGATAGCACAATTATGTTAGAGAATAAAAAAGCGGTAATATTTGATCTGGACGGTTCACTGGTTGATTCCATGTGGATCTGGCCGGAGGTGGATGACATATATATGGAAAAATACAACCTGACACAGCCGGAGGATTTCCATAAGGCGATCGAGGGGATGAGCTACACAGAAACGGCACAGTATTTTCTGGATACATTCCCGTCATTGGAGTGCACCCTCGATGATGTCCGCGAGGAATGGAAGAACATGACGATGGAGCTGTATGCATCGAAGGTTCCTTTCAAGCCGGGGGCACGTGAATTTCTGGAACAGATGCAGGAACAGGGGATCCTTATGGGGATCGCTACGAGCAATGCAAGAGAGCTTGTAGATGCGGTCCTGAAAGCACTCCATGCGGAGGAGTTTTTTACCTCTGTAAGAACGGCATGCGAAGTGGCCGCCGGAAAGCCTGCACCGGATGTTTACCTGAAGGTTGCCGAAGACCTTAATGTGGACCCGAAGGACTGTCTGGTATTCGAGGATGTTCCGAAAGGGATTGAGGCGGCCTTAAATGCGGGGATGACTGTATGTGCCGTGGATGATGAATTTTCAAGACCGGATGAGGCCGAGAAAAAGCGTCTGGCCGATTATTTTATCCATGATTATTATGATATTAAAAATAACACCTATGAGGTATAGAAGATGAACCAGGGGTTTTTACCACTATGTAAACAGGATATGAAGGACAGGGGATGGGACCGGGTTGATTTTGTCTATGTCTCCGGAGATGCCTATGTCGACCACCCGTCTTTTGGACATGCCATTATTACCAGAATTCTGGAGTCCCACGGGTACCGGGTGGGGATTATCGCACAGCCGGACTGGAGGGTGAAAGAAAGCGTGACGGTATACGGGGAGCCGCGTCTCGGTTTCCTTGTCTCGGCGGGAAATATGGATTCTATGGTGAACCATTTTTCGGTCTCTAAGAAGAGGCGCCGTCAGGATGCCTATACACCCGGCGGGGAGATGGGGAAACGCCCGGATTATGCTGCAGTCGTCTATGGCAATCTGATCCGGCAGACGTATAAGCATACGCCGGTTATTCTGGGAGGTATTGAAGCGAGTCTTCGCAGGCTTGCACATTATGACTACTGGTCTGACAAGGTCAAACGCTCCGTCCTTTTGGATTCCGGCGCAGATATCATATCTTACGGGATGGGGGAACGTTCCATTATTGAGATAGCGGAGGCTCTGGATGCAGGTATTGATGTATCGGACCTGACCTATCTTGACGGGACCGTCGTAAAGACAAAAAGTCTTGATTCCGTATATGACGCGGTGGTCCTGCCGTCCTATGGTGAACTGGTGAAGTCGCCCCGGGCATATGCTGAAAGCTTTTATACGCAGTACCAGAATACAGATCCCTTTACAGGAAAACGCCTTGTGGAGCCGTATTCAGACCACTTGTATGTGGTCCAGAACCCGCCGCCTGGACCGCTTAGCCAGACGGAGATGGACGATGTCTATGCACTTCCCTATATGCGGACGTACCATCCTTCCTATGAAAAGGCAGGGGGAGTCCCGGCCATTGCCGAGATTAAATTCAGCCTGATCAGCAACAGGGGGTGCTTCGGCGGATGTAACTTCTGTGCACTCACCTTCCATCAGGGCAGAATTATCCAGACACGCAGCCATGAATCTCTTCTGGAGGAGGCAGAGCTTTTAACAAATGAGCCGGATTTTAAGGGATATATTCATGATGTAGGCGGGCCGACGGCTAATTTCCGCCATCCGTCCTGCAGAAAGCAGCTGGAGCACGGTGTATGCAAGGAGAAACAGTGCCTGTTTCCGCAGCCGTGCCGGAACCTGGATGCAGACCACAGAGACTATGTGGAACTGCTGAGAAAGCTGAGAGATGTGCCGAAGGTAAAAAAAGTATTCATCCGTTCCGGCATCCGGTTTGATTATCTGCTTGCAGACAAGGATAAAACATTCTTAAGGGAACTGTGCGAATACCATGTAAGCGGGCAGCTCAAAGTTGCCCCGGAGCATGTCGCGGATGAAGTCTTAAGTAAAATGGGCAAGCCAAAGCATCAGGTATATGAGGAATTTACAAGAAAATTTCAGGATATGAACAAGAAACTCCATAAACAGCAGTTTCTTGTGCCTTATCTGATGTCTTCCCATCCAGGGTCCGACATGAAAGCGGCTGTGAAGCTTGCAGAATACTGCCGGGATCTGGGATATATGCCGGAGCAGGTACAGGATTTCTATCCGACTCCGTCCACCATCTCCACATGTATGTACTATACCGGGCTTGACCCGCGTACAATGGAAAAGGTGTATGTACCGAAGAACCCGCATGAGAAGGCACTACAGAGGGCATTGATCCAGTACAGGAATCCGGATAATTATGACCTTGTGATGGAGGCGCTGAAAAAGGCGGGGCGGATGGATCTGGTCGGGTTTGGGAAACAGTGCCTGATCAGGCCCAGAAAGTTTTCAAGTGAGAAGCACCCTGTGGGGAAACAGACACAGGGAAAAACAAAAGCCGGCAGACCTTTACAAAAGAAGCCTGCCCGCAGCGTCAGCAGGAAAAAAGCCGGAAGGTGATTAGAGAGAAGAAGGTGTTTGATGTGAGAATTGCGATTGTAACGGGGGCTTCCTCGGGTATGGGGCGGGAATTTGTCCGACAGCTTCCGTATTTTTACCATAATCTGGATGAGATCTGGATCATTGCCCGCAGGGAGGAGAAACTCGCCGCCCTTGCACAAGGAAGTGCCGTTCCATGCAGGATCTTTGCAGGCGATTTATGCAAGGGTGAGATTTACCAGAAGTTAGAACATGCGTTAAAGGAAGAAACACCGGATATACGGATGCTTGTGAATGCGGCCGGATTCGGGAAGGTAGGTGAGGTGAAGAAGATTGCCCACAGGGAACCGTCAGCCCAGACGGCGATGATTGATCTGAACTGCCGGGCGCTCACAAGGATGACTCTCATCTGCCTGCCTTACCTGCGCCTTGGGAGCAGGGTTGTGAATCTGGCTTCCGCGGCGGCATTCTGTCCGCAGCCGTCTTTTGCCGTTTATGCGGCTACGAAATCTTATGTTCTGAGTTTTTCAAGGGCCCTTGGTGCAGAACTGAAGCGCACGGGCATTTATGTGACAGCAGTCTGCCCGGGACCCGTGGCAACAGAGTTTTTCGATGTCTCGGGAAAACTTCCCAACAAATGGAAGGATGCCGTGATGGCGAAACCGGACAGGGTAGTGAAAAAGGCACTTCTCGACGTGAGGAAGAAAAAAGAAATATCCGTTTATGGAATTGCAATGAAGGGCGCAGAGCTTGGCGCGAAGCTTATGCCTCACCGTGTTATCATGGATTTACTTTCAAACTAGATATAGAGAATTGAGGAGACATACGAATGAAAAAGATAATAAAGGGAAATCCCGGCTATCTGGATTATAAGAAGAAGGTGGAGATCATCCGCACGATTATTTATTTTGCCCTTGTGGCAGCGGTCTTTTTTCTCGGTTACAGTCAGGCCCACACAAAGAAAAATCTTCTGACAATTGTCGCGATACTCGGCTGCCTGCCTGCATCCAAAGCACTGGTGGGGGTGATCACCCGTTTTCCGTATCCTTCCATTGCAAGTATCCGCGCAGAAGAAATTAAAGACAAGACAGGGTATATTACGGCGATATATGATATGATTATTACAAGCCGTGAGAAAGTCATGCCGATGGACTGCATCGTGATATCCGGCAATACGATTTTCGGCTATACGAATAGTGAAAAAGTGGATGTAAAATATGCGGCCTCCCATATCAGGGGGATTTTGAACCAGAACCAGTTTCCGGATGTATCTGTTAAGATCCTGAATAATTACACTGCTTTTCTGGCGAGGGCTGAGGGACTGAATTCCATCGCGGCCGTGGAAAAGAGTGACACAAAGGAACTGGAAGAACAGATGGCACATGTCATCTTAAATATTTCAATGTAGGAAGGTTTACGAATGCAGCAGATTATCATTAAAGACAACGAGGCCGGTCAGCGGCTGGATAAGATGCTTGCGAAGTATCTGAATGAGGCGCCGAAGAGTTTTCTCTATAAAATGCTCCGCAAGAAAAATATCACGCTGAATGGGAAAAAAGCGGCGGGAAATGAAAAGCTGGTGAGCGGTGACGAGGTGAAGCTGTTTCTTTCCGATGAAACGATTGCCAGATTCTCCAGCAGTCTGGTGCAGTATACGAAGGAAAAACTGGATATTCTCTATGAAGATGAGAACATCCTGCTGATCAATAAGCCGGCAGGAATGCTTTCCCAGAAAGCGGTGGATTCGGATGAGTCGGTGGTGGAACACCTGATCACATACCTGCTTACTTCCGGGCAGCTTTCAGAGCAGGATTTGAAGACGTTTAAGCCTTCTGTCTGCAACCGTCTCGACCGGAATACAAGCGGGATGATCGCTGCAGGGAAAAGCCTGAAAGGCCTGCAGGAGTTAAGCCGCCTCTTTAAGGACAGGACGCTCGGGAAATATTACCTCTGCCTCGCTGCGGGAAATATAACGGAACCGTCACGGATACAGGGGTATTTAGCAAAGGACGAAAAGACGAATCAGGTAACTGTCCGTACCGTGAAGACAGATGGTGCGGACCCGATTGAGACGGAGTACCGCCCCCTGAAGGCAGACGGGGATGTAACGCTTCTGGAGGTCCACCTGATTACCGGGAAGACGCACCAGATCCGGGCGCATCTGGCTTCAGTAGGACATCCGGTTATCGGGGATTATAAGTACGGGAACCGGAATGTTAACGACAGCTACAGGAAAGCTTACGGACTGGAGCACCAGCTCCTCCATGCGTACAGGCTCATCTTCCCGGAACTGAAAGGGGCACTTTCGAACCTGTCCCAAAAAGAATTTATCGCGCCTCTTACAAAGGAGTTTTGCGAAATAGCAGCAGATAAGGGAGTTTTATAAGATGGCTACATGGAATTCCAGAGGGTTAAGGGGATCGACACTGGAAGATCTGATCAACCGTACGAATGAACGATATGAAGAGATGGGGCTGGCGCTGATCCAGAAGATCCCGACCCCCATTACACCTGTCAGGATAGACAAGGAGCGCCGCCATATTACGCTGGCCTACTTTGACAAGATCAGTACGGTGGATTATATCGGGGCAGTGCAGGGGATTCCGGTCTGTTTTGATGCAAAGGAATGCAGTGCGGATACATTTCCACTGCAGAACGTGCATGAGCACCAGATGGTATTTATGGAGAAGTTTGAGAAACAGGGAGGGCTTTCCTTTCTGATTATTTATTACAGCAGCAACAACGAATTATATTATATGAGATACAAAGAAATCAGGAAATTCTGGGACAGGGCTTCAGAAGGCGGGCGTAAGAGCTTCCGCTATGAAGAACTGGACCCTGCCTATTTTATGAAACTGAAAAATAATTGTTTTGTGCCATATCTGGATTATATACAGAAGGATTTAGACTCCAGGGATTGACAATGCACAAGAAACTGCGTATAATTTACAAAGTAATTTAGCGTATTAGCACGATAAAGTGAAAGGGCATTAAACTATGGAACAGAAATTACATACTCCTGAAGGAGTCAGGGATATTTACAATACAGAATGCAAGAAGAAGCTGTCCGTACAGGGAAAGCTTCTGGACGTCCTGCACCTCTACGGATATCAGGACATACAGACACCGACATTTGAATATTTTGACGTGTTCAGAAAGGAGATCGGAACCATCTCCTCCCGTGAGCTATATAAGTTCTTTGACAGGGATGGGAATACACTGGCTCTGCGCCCGGATATTACCCCTTCCATCGCGAGGGCTGCGGCGACGCTGTTTGAGGACGAGGAGTTCCCGATCCGCCTCTGCTATATGGGGAATACATTTATCAATCATTCCAGCTACCAAGGGAGGCTGAAGGAGAATACCCAGATGGGGGCAGAGCTGATTGGCGTGGATTCTATAGAAGCTGACGCCGAACTGCTTGCCATGCTTGCAGACGGCCTTAGGAAAGTGGGCCTGAAAGAATTCCAGATTAATATCGGCCACGTGGATTTTATCCAGAGCCTTCTGGAGGCGACCGGCCTTGAGGAGGAAGAACGGACAGAGATCCATCATCTGATCACGAACAGGAATTATTTTGGTGTAGAGGAGATTCTGGACAACCGGGATGTTGAAGATACGATCAAACAGGCGTTTCAGATACTTCCCGAACTAATCGGGGATGTGGAAATTTTAAACCAGGCAATGGAGATTGCACCGAATATCAGTGCGAAGCTGGCTGTTTCCCGCCTGCAGCAGATCTATAAGATACTCACGCTGTACGGGGTACAGGACCATATTACTTTTGACCTGAGCATGAGTGGAAGTTATGGTTACTATACCGGAATTATTTTCCGTGCCTATACATATGGAACCGGAGATGCCATCGTACGCGGCGGACGTTATGACCATCTTCTTGAGAAATTTGGAAAGAATACGCCGTCCATCGGGTTTGCGGTTATTGTGGATGAACTAATGAGTGCTTTAAGCCGGCAGAAAATACAGATAGAGGCTGCACATACGAACCTGATCGTCTATACGCAGGCGACGCAGAAATGGGCGATTTCCCTTGCCAGGAACTTCCGTTCAAAAGGAAAGTGCGTAGAGATGCTCAAGAGGAATCCGGATGATGAGCGGGAGGAATATCTGGAGTATGGCAGACGGACACAGGCGGTCAGCATGCTGTATCTGAAGGATGACCTGACGATCGAGATGGTGAACCTGAAAAACGGGGAAGAGAAGCTGATTAATGCTGGAAAAAGGAAATAGAGGAAGTCTGATATGAGATATTTAACATTTGCCCTCACGAAAGGGCGTCTTGCGAGTAAAACACTGGAAATGCTTGAAAAACTGGGAATCACATGCGATGAGATGAAGGATAAGAACTCCCGGAAACTGATTTTTGTAAATGAAGAACTGAAATTAAAATTCTTTCTGGCAAAGGGGCCGGATGTTCCGACTTACGTGGAATACGGCGCTGCGGACATCGGCGTGGCCGGGAAGGATACAATTGTGGAAGAAGGGCGAAAGGTCCATGAAGTGCTGGATTTAGGCTTTGGGAAATGCCGGATGTGCGTGTGCGGACAGGAGGATGCGGCAGAGCTTTTAAAGCACCATGAACTGATCCGTGTGGCAACGAAGTATCCGAATATTGCGAAGGATTATTTTTACAATAAAAAGCATCAGACAGTAGAGATCATCAAAATGAACGGTTCCATCGAGCTGGCGCCGATCGTGGGCCTTTCCGAGGTGATTGTCGACATCGTGGAGACCGGTTCCACATTGAAAGAAAACGGGCTTGTCGTACTGGAGGAAGTATGCCCGCTTTCCGCCCGGATGATCGTCAACCCGGTAAGTATGCGGATGGAGAATGACAGGATCAAGGAACTGATTATGAATCTTCGGAATTTACTACAGGAGGAAGCGTAATGCGTATAGAGAAATTAGATGAAAGCACGAGACAGAATCTTTTGGATGACCTTTTAAAACGCAGCCCCAACAATTATGGCCAGTATGAGGCAAGTGTGCATGCGATTCTGGATGAAGTGAAGGAAAAAGGGGACGAGGCAGTCTTTACTTATACGAAGAAATTCGATGGTGCGGATGTAAATGCGGGGAATATCCTTGTGACGGAAGAAGAAGTGAAAGAGGCCTATGATGCGGTCGATGATTCTCTGATTGAAATCATCAGGAAGTCTTTGAAGAATATTGAATCTTATCATGCAAAGCAGATGCAGTACAGCTGGTTTGACAGCAAACCGGACGGCACGCTGCTCGGACAGAAGGTAACGGCGCTTGCACGTGTCGGTGTATATGTACCCGGCGGCAAGGCAGTGTACCCGTCCTCTGTCCTGATGAACATTATGCCTGCCAAGGTTGCGGGAGTGGATGAGATCGTTATGGCTACGCCTCCGGGGAAAGACGGAAAGGTGAACCCGACTACGCTGGTTGCCGCAAAAGAGGCCGGTGCGACAGCGGTTTACAAGGTGGGCGGGGCACAGGCGATCGCCGCGCTGGCTTATGGAACTGAAAGTATTCCGAAGGTAGATAAGATCGTGGGGCCGGGAAATATTTATGTAGCACTTGCGAAAAAGGCAGTATACGGCCACGTGAGCATCGATTCCATCGCCGGACCAAGTGAGATCCTCGTACTTGCGGATGAGACTGCCAATCCGAGATATGTTGCTGCGGACCTGCTTTCCCAGGCTGAACATGATGAACTGGCATCAGCGATTCTCGTGACAACAAGTGAGGAACTGGCCCGGAAAGTGTCCGCGCAGGTAGATGCATTTGTGAAAGAGCTCTCCAGGGGCGAGATTATTCAGAAGTCACTGGATAATTATGGACATATACTCGTGGCTGATACGCTTGAGGATGCCATCGCCGCGGCGAACGAGATTGCCTCGGAGCATCTGGAGATCGTGACAAAAGATCCTTATCAGGTCATGATGAAGATACGCAATGCAGGAGCCATTTTTATCGGGGAATATTCAAGCGAACCGTTGGGAGACTATTTTGCGGGGCCGAACCATGTCCTGCCGACAAACGGGACCGCCAAGTTCTTCTCACCGCTGTCCGTGGATGATTTCCTGAAGAAATCCAGTATCATAGCGTATTCAAAAGAAGCGCTTGAGGCAGTACATCTGGATATTGAAAAGTTTGCGGAGGCGGAGCAGCTGACCGCCCATGCAAACTCAATCAAAGTCCGTTTTGAGAAGGAAGAACAATAAATTGTTTTTAGGGAGGGATGTATGATGGACAGGACAGGAAGCTGTATGCGTAAAACGAAGGAGACGGAGATTACTTTAACGATCAATCTGGATGGAAGGGGAAAGAACCAGATTGATACGGGAATCGCTTTTTTTGACCATATGCTGGATGGATTTGCAAGGCATGGTTTATTCGATCTCGAAGTAAAGGTAAAGGGAGACCTGGAGGTAGACTGCCATCATACGGTTGAAGACACAGGCATTGTACTCGGACAGGCAATCGCCAATGCATTGGGTGACAAGGCCGGAATCAAACGCTACGGGAGCTTCATGCTTCCGATGGACGAGACACTGGCTTTGTGTGCAATTGACCTGTCAGGGCGCCCCTATCTGAATTACAGTGCGCCGTTTACCGTGGAAAAAGTCGGCGGTCTGGATACGGAGATGGTCAGAGAATTTTTCTATGCGGTATCTTACAGCGGGGCCATGAACCTGCACCTGAAGATACTGGATGAGGGCAATAACCACCATATGGCTGAGGCTTTATTTAAAGCATTCGGAAAGGCGCTGGACATGGCGACAATGGAAGAACCGAGAATGAAAGAGGTGTGGTCCACAAAGGGCAGCCTTTAATCGGATAAAGGAGAGATGACAAATGAGTTACAAGAGATTGACTCCCTGCATTTTTATTGATGGCGGGAAGGCTGTAAAATGGTTTGATGACAGAGAAGTGATCGCGGAAGACGTAGTTTCTCTTGCAAAGCATTATGGAGAAATGGGTGCGGATGAGCTGATTATCTTTGATTTATCCAGCTCTGATGAAGAACACGAGGAATCCATCGACCTGATGAAGCGGATCAACCGTGTCATCAGCATCCCGATGGTTGCGGGTGGAAATATCCGCAGACAGGAGGATGTGAAGAAGATTCTGTATGCAGGCGCGAAGCGTGCAATGCTGAACTTTTCCAAACACCTGTCCATAGACCTGATTGAGGAGGTATCCAAGCGTTTCGGCAAAGAGCGGATTGCCGTGTCCCTGAATGATTTTGATGCGCTGTTCAAACAGCAGCACCTGATTGAGGAGTACAGCACGGAGATTATCTTTATGCACAGGCTAGACCTGAATTCAGTCATGAATGTGACGCAGATTCCATGTGTAGTAGTAACCGATACAATGGAACAGGAGGAAATACTGAAGATTCTGAAATGCAGTGGTGTAAAAGGGGTATCCGGTATGTTCATCAGCCAGCGGGATATGGACTTTAATTCGTTTAAGAATATCTGTACATCAGAGGGGATTAAGATGACCTCATTCGAGAGCATGATGGATTTTTCAGAGTTTAAATTGAATTCAGACGGACTGCTCCCGGTCATCGTTCAGGATTACAAGACAAATGAAGTACTGATGATGGCCTATATGAACGAGGAGGCTTTCGAGCATACCGTGAAATCCGGACGGATGACATATTACAGCAGGAGCCGGAAGGAACAGTGGGTGAAGGGCGAGACCTCCGGACATTACCAGTACGTAAAGACACTGACGATCGACTGCGACAAGGATACACTGCTTGCGAAGGTAGAACAGGTTGGTGCCGCCTGTCACACAGGAAACCGTACATGCTTCTTCCAGCCCGTAGTGGGGAGCGATTACGATGCAAAGAATCCGCTCCAGGTATTTGAGTCCGTATATGAAACGATTCTGGACCGGAAACGGAATCCGAAGGAAGGATCCTATACAAACTATCTGTTCGATAAGGGAATCGATAAAATACTGAAGAAGGTCGGAGAGGAGGCGACGGAGATCGTCATTGCCGCCAAGAATCCGAACCCGGAAGAAATTAAATATGAGATGTCCGATTTCCTCTACCACGCAATGGTTCTCATGGTGGAGCGGGGAATCACATGGGATGATATTACAAATGAACTTGCAGACAGATAAGAGGCGGGAAGTTCTAGTAAGGGCACTAAAGGCATATGATATGTTAGACGTATCATATGCCTTTTTTAAACCAAGGAGGTCGTGAACCATGAATGAATCAGAGGCGCGGCGCCGTGAACTGCTCCGCCAGACAAGAAAGCTTTATAACGAGGACGGCTTTGTACCGGCAGTACATCCACGTTACGGGAATATCTACAATAACCTGTATGACGACGGTATGCAGGAAAGGCCGAAAAACAGTTTTTTCTTCCGTTTGTCACTCGGCATTCTCTGCTTCGTCTGTTATGTCTGGATGGATTACGGAAAAGTAAATGTGGCAAATGTCAGCAGCGACAAGATCGTAAACCAGATTGAAAAGCAGATGGATATGAAAGATATTGAGGCAGTATGGAAGAATCTTTAGCTGAAGTATGCTTACGGCCAGATGTGGTGATTGCCAAAAGCGGCGGGACATCAGCGTCCTGCCGTTTTTTTGTTGTTATCGGGTATTTCTAAATTCATTGCGCATTCATTTCCTGTATGTTAGAATTAATAGAAATGTGTATGGGCCGATCGAAAAAATACATTATGGACATACCAGGAGATTAACATGAACAAAGTCAGAAAAAAGCAATTATGCTCCTTAGCCGCAGCCAGTATCTTTCTTCTTACCGGCTGTTCCGAAAAAGGGAGTGTTGTTAATTATGAGGAAACGAAGGAGGATGTTACGTCTATCACCTTCTTTGGCAACAAATACGAACCGGAGAATGTGACCGTAATCGAAGAGATCATATCCGGATTTATGAGAGAAAACCCCGACATCCGGGTTTCATACGAAAGTTTAAAGGGAAATGATTATTATACCGCACTGGAAAAGAGGATGGAGGCCGGCAAGGGAGACGATGTGTTCATGGTGAACCATGACGCGGTTCTCGAACTGAAGGCAAAGGGACAGCTCGCGGATCTTTCGGATTTAAGTACCATAGAGGAATATGCTGATCAGATGGTTGACCAGATGATGGATAATGGAGAGATCTATTGGATGCCTACAACGGTGTCTTCTTTCGGGCTGTATTGCAATCTGGATCTTTTAAGAGAGTATGATCTGGAAGTGCCGGAGAATCTGGGAGAATGGAAGGAAATCTGTGAAATATTTGTAAAGCAGGAAATTACCCCGGTTATTGCCAATAATGATATTTCACTGAAGACTCTGGCAATCGGGGAGGGCTTCTTTTATACATATCAGGAGGGCAGACAGAAAGAAGTCATGGAGCGCCTGAACAGTGGGGAAGACAGGCTCAGTGATTATCTGACATCTGGCTTTTCGGTTGCGGAGGAATTCATCAGTAAAGGATACATCGATGCCGGGAAGGCTGTTGATACAAAGAAGACCTCGGACGATCTGGAAGAATTTGTAAAAGGGGAATGTCCGTTTATGCTGACTGGAGCGTGGGCGGCCGGCCGCGTACATAATATGGAACCAGATTTTGATTTTGAAGTTGTGCCATATCCGGTTCTGGAGGATGGCTCACTGCTTGTAATCAATCCGGATGTACGTCTGAGTGTGAATGCGCAGAGCGAACATACTGAAGCGGCGATGCGGTTTCTGGAGTATTTTACGCAGGAGGAGAACATCCGGAAATTGGCAGACCAGCAGTCATCATTCAGCCCACTGAAAGGTGGAACCCCTTCTTCTGTGGAAGAAATCCAGCCTCTGGTCCCATGCTATCAGGAGGGGCGGGATGTGATCGGTACAGACAGCCTGCTTTACCTGCCAGTCTGGGAATTAACGGCAGAAGCTTCCATGAGCCTGCTGTCAGGGGAAAAACTCGAAGTTGTCATGGATCAGATGGATAAAGAGGCAGAGTTGGAAAGGGGAGCCTTGTAATGGGAAAGAAAAGCTCCGGGGGATCTAAAAAGAAAATAGCAGTAACAGCTGTGTGTGTTGCCGCACTGCTCTGTACTTTTACGTTCCTGTTTGTGAGAGGTGTTAAGGAACAGTTATGGGAACAATCTGTCAATACAATTGCCGAGAGTACAAGACAGGGGTGCGGTACCCTGAAAGTGCAGCTTACAGAAGATTACCAGACAATGAGCACGGTTGCACAGAACATAGAGGAAACCAGCCCGGGAGAGGGCGATGAAGATATAGAAGAGGCCATGAGCGGCTATTCACAAATAGAGAGCGGGATCAGCCTTTATCTGTCTGACGGCAGATGTATGCCGGATGGTTCTGTGATCGATGAGAATGCATGGAATTTCTTAGAGAATACAAAGCAGGGAAAAGGGATTATTAATCCACATATCAGCAGTGTTACAGGAATGAATGTGTTTGACCTGTTTGTAAAAGTCAGTCTGGCTGACGGGACAGAAGGATGGATCGTGAAGGAGTACGAGATCGAGAGTATTGTTGACAGTTTCAGCCTGTCATTTTATAACAATGCCGGATTTTCCTATGTGATCAATCGGCAGGGGGATGTACTGATCCGTTCACCGCATCCTGACAGCAATAAAACCGTTCAGAATCTGTTTGATATGCTGCCGGATGTAGAGAATGACCCGAAAAGCCTGAGCCGGTTCAGGGACTCTCTGGAGAATCTGAAAAGCGGATATGCAGTGTTTGTTTATCAGGGCGAGGAGACGGTATTCTGTTATACCCCGCTGAAACTGGAGACAGACTGGTATCTAATTTCCATTATTCCGAAAGAGGTAGTGGATGAACAGACAAATCAGATATTAAGGCGCTCCATGATGCTGATAGCAAGCATTATCGTGGGAATCTGCCTGCTGATACTTCTATATATCCGTTATGTAAACAGGACAAATAAAAAGCTCCGGAATCAGGCTGACTATATCGGGCATCTTTATAATGCGATTCCGGATGCTGTAGCGCTTTTGACAGTTGATCCGCCTTACCAGATCATACAGATGAACAGGGAAGGCCTGAAAATTCTGAATTATCCGGAAGATACACCGATGTGGGAAATGTGTCTGGAAGATATTATTTATCCCGATGATTACAGGGAAATGGCGGGAGTTCTTGAAGATACGATTGCCCATTCGCGGAAAAATGTTTTTGAGCACCGCATCCAAAAATCGGACGGCTGTTTTTTATGGGCGGCCGGTATTATAGAAAAAACGCTGGATGAGGACGGCACTCCAGTTCTGATTGCTGCGTTTCATGATATTACAGATAAGAAGCTGGCCGAGGAGGAAGAGGAGAAGGCGAAGCTCCAGGAACGCCTGACTCTGGTCAGGGCGATATCTAATGCCTATCCGGTAATCATCAGCATCAATCTGACGAAGGATACTGTTACTTTCATTTATACAGAGAGTAAGGATATGCCCGGTCTCGGGGAACAGAAGTCCTACACAGAGTTCTTTGATATATTTGCATCCAGTGTACATCCGGACAGTCGTGAGGAGTTCAGGGCCCGTTTCTCGCTCGAAAACCTTGCCACAGTTCTGGGAGAGAACAAGACAGAAGTATTTCTGGAGACAAAACAGAACTTTGGAGACGGAGTCTATCACTGGACCTCTACACAGATCATTCATGTGGATAACCCATACTCAAAGGATAAGCTGGCAATTCTGATTTCACGCTGTATTGATGAGCAGAGATATGAGGAGGAACAAAGAAGACAGGCACTTCAGAGTGCGCTCGATAATGCAATGGCGGCAAACAGCGCAAAGAGTCAGTTCTTATCGAATATGAGCCATGATATCCGGACACCAATGAATGCCATTGTCGGAATGACTGCGATTGCGGCGGCCCATCTTGACGACAGGGACAGAGTGGCCGCATGCCTGAAAAAAATCAACCTTTCCAGCAGCCATCTGCTTAGTCTGATCAATGATGTACTGGATATGTCAAAAATAGAGAGCGGCAAGATGTCACTGAGCGAGGAACCATTTAATCTTGCGGAACTGATTGCAAATTCGATTGAGTTAATCCGTCCCCAGACGAATGAAAAGCAGCAGGAACTGGATGTACATATGGCTATTAAGGATGAGGATGTATCCGGGGATGCACTCCGCATTCAGCAGGCATGCCTCAATATCCTGAGTAATGCCGTAAAGTATACGCCTGAGGGCGGCTGTATCCATGTGGAGGTAAGGCAGGAGCAGTGCATACGTAAAGGTTACCAGAGGTACATATTTGTCTGTGCCGATAATGGAATCGGGATGAATGAGGAATTTCTGGATAAACTGTTTCAGCCGTTCGAACGTGCAAAAGATTCGACAAGCAGCCGGATAGCCGGAACCGGACTGGGTATGGCAATCACGAAGAATGTAATTGACCTGATGGACGGCGATATCCAGGTTGAGAGTGTACCGGGCAGGGGGTCTGTATTTACAGTAACAATACCTCTCAAGGTACAGGATATTGAAGCAGATGAAGTACCTGAGGAATGGATCGGAATAAGGACACTGATTGTGGACGATGATGTGCAGACATGTGAAAATGCGGCAGAACTTCTGAAGGAGATGGGCCTGCGCGCCCAGTTCGTGACAGATGGTGAAAAGGCAGTGCAGTGTGCAGTTTGTGAGGCGGAAACTTCAGATCCATTTAATATGGTCATTGTCGACTGGAAAATGCCGGGTATGGATGGTGTTGAGGTCACTAGACAGATACGGATGAAACTAGGCGATGGGATTCCGGTTATTGTGCTGACTGCATATGACTGGTCGGAAATTGAGCAGGAGGCGAGGGCGGCAGGTGTAACGGCCTTTATCTCAAAGCCATTTTACCGTTCAAAGATCTGCGGCCTGTTGGGAGAACTGAGCGGCAGTGGTGAATCCATAGAGGAGCAGTTTGTGGACCGGAAGCCTGACTATTCGGGCAGTAGAATTCTTCTGGCCGAGGATAATGAATTAAATCGTGAGATTGCCTATGAACTGCTCAGTGATACAGGTGTGCAGATTGAGGAAGCTGTAAACGGAGAGGAAGCGGTGAATAAGGTTGCTGCATCAGAAGAGGGATACTATGATTTAATACTCATGGATGTCCAGATGCCGAAGATGGACGGGTATGAGGCTACAAAGGCAATCCGGAGGCTGAAGAGGCCGGACGCCGGGAATATACCGATTGTCGCCATGACGGCGAATGCATTCGAAGAGGATGTCCGGGCCGCACTGCATGCAGGTATGGATGCCCATCTTGCAAAGCCGGTTGATATAAAAGAACTGGAACGGATACTTTATCTTTACCTATATCAGAAAAGAACGAATACTTAAAGATCAGAGACGGAGATGGGAATCTCCGTCTTTGTCTCTGCAAAGCAGTTTTTTATAACTTTGGTCCATTCCAATCGCTCCCAGAGGGGCTGTAATGAGAATTGCCAATACGGCAACAGACAGAATGATTTTGCCGCAGGGCAGTCCCAATGACAGTGGAACCGAGCCGATTGCTGCCTGTACAGTAGCCTTAGGCATGTATGCAATCATGCAGAAGAGACGTTCTTTCAAATTAAGCCGGGTCCCTAAAAGACAAATATAAACGCCTGCCGCACGAAACAGAAGAGCAGTAAATATCATTACGACTGCTGTCAGTCCGGCTTCCATTGTATAACGAATGTCAACTGCCGCGCCTACCAGCACAAATAAGATAACCTCTGCTGCAAGCCATAATTTCCCGAATTTTTCGGACAGTCTTTTTGATACGAACGCAGTACTCTTCATTTTGAGTACACAGGCCATACTTACTACTGCAAGTAAGCCGGAAACCGATATGATATCTTTCAGCCATGTCTCAATCGCCGTCAGCATAAACGAAGTCCCAAGTACAATAATCACCTTCATACTGTTTCTGACACAATGTTCATGTGCATATGCAGTTTCAAAAAACAGGCTGAGGATAAATCCCGCGGCGGCACCCAGTACGATTCCAAGAAGTATGGAGATAGGAATATTCACAAAATCTTTGAGATTTGCATTCCCTCCCTGTGCCATGCTGGTAAATGTTGAAAATAGTACAATTACAAAGATATCATCGCAGGAAGCACCAGCCAGAATAAGCTGTGGGATACTCTTGGATGTACCGTATTTCATATCCATCAATTGTACCATCCTTGGCACAACGACAGCCGGGGACACTGCTCCCAGTACGGCGCCCATAACAGCGGCGTCTATTTTTGTGATACCGAGTATATGTGGGGCAAACAGAAAGAAAGCCAATATTTCAAAACTGGCGGGGATACATGACATCATAACCGCAGGCCGCCCCACCTTTTTAAGATCTGACAGATCGAGGGAAAGTCCGGCCTTAAGCAGGATAATGATAAGGGCCATCTGCCGCAGTTCAGAAGAAACAGCCAGAATGGATGGATCAAGCAAATCTAAAGCATATGGCCCTAAGACGATACCTGTCACCAGCATACCAATAATGCGCGGTAACTGAAGTTTCTGGCAGATGGCCGCCATAGCCAGACCTACAAGAAAAATAAAAGCAAGTGATGTTAGCATAATAAACCTCCTGAAATTCGAATTCACCTTGGCGTGATTACTGCGGGCAGTGAAGACTTTATCTGTTTTTGGGTAAAAAAAATGATGCTTTCTGCGATATTGGAATCACAGAAGTCATCAGCTTAATAAGCGGTTTAGGTTTCCCAAGGGAGAACTTCATTCCCATAATTTAGTATACAGTGTTACTTTGGATTTGTAAACCTGTTTTTGCCTAAAAGTAGATTTAGATGAAGATCAAACTTATCATAATACTCTTGACATCGCTGTTCTATTCGAGTAGAATAAAACTATATTCTATTACAGTAGAACGGAGGCGCGTTAAATGGACTTAAAACTTTTTGATTCAGAACGGCGTGTGATGGAATGCCTGTGGAGCAGCGGCAGCCTCAGCGCAAAGGAAATTGCAGGGCAGTTATCTGAACAGGTGGGATGGAGCAAGACGACAACGTACACGGTGATACGTAAATGTATTGATAAAGGAATTATAGAGCGTACCGATCCAGGATTTCACTGCCGGCCCCTTGTTACCCGGGAAGAAATCTGTACACAGGAGACTGAGGAATTGATCCAGAGGAATTTCGGCGGGTCTGCAGACCTCCTAGTAGCCTCTTTACTTGGAGCCAGAAAGCTCTCCAAGGGAGAGATTGAGCGCATGAAAGCGCTGATTGAAGAATTGAGGTGACAATCTATGATGTCCTTAATCGAGATGACTCTCGAAGGATCGGTAATCATTATGGCAATTACACTGGTCCGTTCCCTGATGATTCACCATCTGCCCAAAAAGGCATTTCTCCTGTTATGGGCCGTAGCATTAACCCGTTTACTGCTGCCGGTGCGCATATCTTCACCGGCAAGTATCTACACGGTAACACAGGGGCTTTCCGATGCCGGACGCAGCGGGATCCTGCTGCCGGGAGTGGCTGCGCAGGCGTCAGCTTCTTCATCCGGAAGAGTGGCAGTGCCTGTTTCTTTCTGGGCCATTGTATGGCTTGCCGGGGGTCTGCTGCTGGCACTTGGGATCCTGATCTGCCATATCAGGAACCGGCGGATATACCGTACATCACTTCCGGCGGAAAGCCAGTGGGTCAGGCAGTGGATCGAATGTCACCGCCTGAGGCGCCCTGTTTTTGTACGGTACTCGGATCAAATAGAGGCCCCGCTGACCTATGGCATACTTTGGCCGGTTATTTTGCTGCCGGCAGAGATAGACTGGTCTGATGAGGCGCTGTTGGGATATATTCTGGCACATGAAATGTCTCATATCCGCAGATTTGATGCCCTGATTAAGTGGTTTTTAGCCGCTGCATTATGTCTGCATTGGTTCAACCCGCTTGTCTGGGCCATGTATATACTGGCAAACCGTGATCTGGAGATTTCCTGTGATGAATCCGTGCTTCATCTGTATGGACAGCAGTCCCGGGCCGACTATGCACTGACACTTGTAGGAATGGAGGAACGCCGGACAGAATTTGCACCTCTGGCAAACTGCTTCAGCAGAAATGCCCTAAAAGAACGGATCACCGCCATTATGAAATCTCCGGAAAAATCAGTGAAGAACCTTGTGGCTTCCGCTGTCCTGATCGGGGTTATCACGATCGTATTTGCAACCTCTGCCCCTGCCGGGCGTGCTTCCGCAAGTGGGATGCAAACCATATCCAGAGAAACGGTGCAGGAAAGTGTTTTTGATGCGGAATATCCGCAGGAACCCTCCTATACAAAGACGCAGTATCAGAAGCTGCTAAAGAGGATCAAACTGAAAGGTTATGAAGAGATGTCCATCGCTGAATTTAACCGCAGGATAAATGCACTGCTGTCTGAGGAGAATGACGGGCAGCGAGAATTGTATGAACAGATTCTGGCTTTTCTGCCTGCTGACGATCCGGAAGCAGATTATCTCTGCAATACTGTTCAGGCATCCCTCGGAGAGTATTCGGCACGTATGGATGAGGTGTTTTCAGGGGAGCAGAACGACCCTGTGTTCTATGGTTCTGTCGAACTTGAACTGGAAGAAGATGTATTCGGTGACAGGGTCGTAACAGGCGGCAGACATGCAGACTATGAGTTTAGTTACCGCATCCTGCATCAGGATAAACTGACTGTAAAGGAAAGAGATGATTTCCTGCAGAACATCATGCATAGTATGCAGGATTACGCAGATGAAAATTACGAAGATCCCTTTACAGAAGAAGGCCTTCGGAAAATTTTGACTACAGCAGGTAAAAAATATGCCACAGATAAGATCTCTTTTACCGGTGGAAAAATAACGAATATTGAAAGCTATTAAAGCGGGGAGGATAACAATATGTTCCATAAGAAAAAGCAGACAACCGTTTTGTTATTGATTAGTGCGGCCATCGCTGCAATGTCAGGGTGTGCATCCTCACCTGCCAGGCCGGCACAGCCTGAGGCTGTTTCGGGTACAAGGTATCAGGCATACAGATGGGGAAAACCTGTAGAAAAGTATACGAAGGCCGATTATGATTTTCTCCTTTCCTTCCAGACGGAAGGATATGGGAAACTGCCGGTGGAAGAGTTCAACCATAAAGTGCTGAACTGGGAAGATGAGGAAGAGTACCACAAAACAGAAGATATATTAGCCCGTGTTTCTGCCACGCTTTCAGAAGAAGATGAAAATGCGGACTTTATATTGGTTACACTGGGAAATACATGGAATGAATGTGAAAAAAAGCACTTCAATACATGTGAAAGAGAGAAGGCTCCCTGGCACAGCAGTCAGGCTTTATATGAGACCTACGGAGATGTCTTTGGGGATAAAGTGCTGCTGACGGGTGCATATGCAGACTTCAGCTTTGACTACAATCTGGACACGGACCAGAAGCTGACCGTCAGAGAGCGCGATGATTTACTGGACAGTATCGGCAATAAGCTGGAAGAATATATGATGAAGCAGCAGGCGGGTGAACTGAAAGAGGAAGAGAAGATGGAAAAAACTCTTTCTTCACATTTAACAGAACTGCTGAAATCTCTGGACGGGGGAATCACATGGGGCGGAAATGCTGATCTCGACTATTACTGGGATACCCCTTATGATTTCAGGCAGGATAACGGCAGTGAGGCTACAGATGTCTCCTCAGAAGATAGTTTTTCTTATACAAAGAAGCAGTACAATCTGGTGATGGAAAGATTCAAACCGCAGAATTATGAACAAATGTCTGTTTCCGAATATAACCGAACTATATACAATGCTTTTATTGATGATACTGGCGATGAGGAGGGGACAGGGTATGCCTATGAGATGGTTATGGCTTCGCTGTCTGAGAATGACAAAAACTGGACATACCTTCACGATACGGTACAGAGGGCTTTGGATGAATACCATACGAGGATGACCGAAGTTTATACCGGTGAAAAGACAGACTTTTGCTGCACAGGGGATATCTACGTTCCACTGATAGAAGATGTTTACGGGGACAAAGTAGAGGTCGGCAGTGTCGATGGACAATATGAATTCACATACCGCATCACAGATGCCGCTAAACTTACCGTGCAGGAAAGGGAGGAGTTCATAAATAAGGTGAACCAGAAGGTGAAAGAATTAGCAGAAAAAGAGGCCGGAAAAGGTACTTTGGATGAAGCAGGATTTAAAAAACTGCTGGAGTCGGCTGGGGAAGAAGCAAGTACTCGATATATCGAATTCACGGGATGCAGTCTGGGGTACTTTGAAGTGTATCGGTAATCATTTATTAGAGAACGATGGTAGTAAAGGAAGGATAGAACTGACGGAGGTAATATGTTTATAAGAAAAGCGGCATTAAGCGACTTAGATGCAATAGCAGCGGTTGAAGCAGCGTGCTTTCCGAAAGCTGAAGCGGCTGACAGGGAGGCATTCAAAAACAGGCTGATGACATATCCAGATCATTTCTGGTTATTGGAGGATGATGGGAGAATCATCGCTTTTGTGAACGGAATGGTATCGGACAAACCGGTTTTGCGTGATGAGATGTATGAAAATGCATCTATGCATAATGAGTATGGGGACTGGCAGATGATTTTCGGTGTGGATACGATTCCAGAATACCAGAGGCAGGGATGTGCAGAAAAATTAATCAGAGAGGTAATAGAAGACGCTAAGAAACAGGGACGGCTGGGGGTAGTACTAACTTGTAAGGAGAAACTGCTTCATTATTATGAAAAGTTTGGATTTGTGAATGAAGGAGTGTCTGATTCAGTACACGGTGGTGCCGTATGGTATGATATGCGGCTGGAATTAAAATAATAGATATAAAAGGAAACTGGCAGGGCGAAGTGATTTATCCTGCCAGTTTCCTTTTGTAAGCTTATAAAATCTTTAGAAAATATTAAATATATATATAATTGACTCATAGATAGGCAAAGATTATAATGAGTCATACTAATTAACGATAAAGAACAGATCAGGAAAGGAGATGATAAAGTGGACAGAAGAAAAGCATTTACTTTGGGGAAGAGCTGTCTTGCAGTATTGAAGGTAGAAGCGTTTTTTAAGCCTGCCTCTGTTTTGGTAATAGGGCCGCTTTTAAATTGGATTTTTAATGTCTGGGTCTTGGGGGATACGCCGGTATTTAATGAGGAGATGTTCCTCAGCGTCCTCTCACCTGTCAGACTGATACTTACTATTGTACTTTTTCTGGCGGCCGCGCTGTGGTGCTGTTATGAGATCAGCTGCCTCCTCCATACACTGTATTGGTGCAGGAAAGGGGAACGGCCCGGTCTTATAGACATTTTAAGGAGTTCCGCAGAGACACTGAAGGGGCTGAAGCATATTTCCATCCTTTTGGCAGGAGTCTATTTTGTATTATTCCTTCCGCTGGTACATGCGGGATACCTGAATTCTCTGGTCAGCCGGATTGATATCCCGAGATTTGTGGTGAATGAACTTAAGAAGACCACTCTGGGCAGTATGGGTATTCTGGCTGGACGGGCCGGATATATTATACTCTTTCTTGCATTGGCCCTGGTACCACCGGCCATGTTTTTAAAGCGTACGAATTTCCTGAAAGCGGTACAACAGAATTTTTACTGGTTCCGCCTCATGCAGTGGAAGGATAAGATAAAGCTTTGGGGAGCCTTTTTCCTGTGGATTGCCGTAGAAGGTGGTATTGTGTACCTGCTGCAGGGAAGACTGATTCAAAGTCAGGATTTCAATATATCGGTGCTGAAATATTTGGTTCATTCAGGGTCATTTCGTACAGGATTCTTGTATTGGATACTTCTTGTACTGATTCAGTGTGTGGCAATGGCACTGATTTATCAATTTATGTTTGACATTCTGGATAAATACGAGGAGCTCCCTGAACTTCCGGGAATCAAGAATACGAAGGCCTTGGGGCGTACTGTTGCAGCCGCTGCGGGCGGCAGGAGAGCTCTTATCAGAACAGGGAAAAAGTTCTGGAATTCCAGAAAGCACAAAAAAGTCTGGGCAGGTTTTGCCATCCTGTTAATTGCGGCAGTTATTAACGGATATTTTAATGAAGCACCTCTGGTTCATAAGCCTCTGGCAATCGGCCACAGAGGGTGTATCTACGAACCGGAAAATACCATTGCCGCAGTGGAAAAAGCTGTCAGTCTTGGGGCCGACTACGCAGAAATAGATGTAAAGCTTTCAAAAGACGGGGTTCCTGTTGTTGTTCATGATGAAAGCCTAAAGAGGCTTGCAGGCATTTCGGGTAAGGTAGAAAGCATGACGGCTGCCGAGCTGAAGGAACTGACAATCACTTCCAATGGAAAACAGGGGAAAATCCCTACGTTTGAGGAGATGATTCAGGCAGTTCAGGGAATGAAGAACAGGGCAGGACTGCTGGTGGAGTTAAAGCCAACTTCAGACACGAAAGAGGAGCTTGTCAGAAAAGTGATTGAAGTAGTAGAAAAAAACAGCGCACAAAAGCAGTGTATATTTATGTCGATTGATTACAAAAGTGTTTCCCTGTTGAAAGAACAGCGCCCGGACTGGTGGGTAGGTTATTGCATTTTCGGTAGTGCAGGGAAGATTGAGGATGCTGTCTGGGATTATAATATTGATTTCCTCGCAGTGGAGGAGGGCGTTGCGAGCAACAGGTTTATGGAACGTGCTCGAAACAGCCTGATTCCTGTGTATATCTGGACATCCAATAATTATGATGATATGGCAAATTACCTTCAGATGGGCGCATCCGGAATCACCACGGATATGCCCGACCTGGCCAGGGCGGAGATTGATAAATATCTGGAAAAAGGAAGGAAATATTATGTGTATGAGGGGGAACCCGTCAGGTGATTACCGTCCTAAATAAAAGATAAGCTGGTCACGCAGAAAAATTAATATAGATATGATTCAATGCCCTGGTCATTTATGGCCGGGGCTTTTAGGTATTTATTTTGGGTGAAAAACAACGTTGTTATGGACGCTCAGGCTGAAATATAGTAAACTGGATTTATCAAAATTTTTAAATATAAAATAAAAAGCCGGTATAAAGGCCGCCCAGTATGAAAACATAAAGGAATCGAATCGTATGAATATAGAATTTTTGAAAAAATTGAGTTTTAATAATCAATTTGAACATGAATCCGAGAGGGAAATCGTGTTAAAGCGTGCAGCTGCTGACAGTTTGGCCAGTGGAAAAAGAGCAGTTCCAACGATCATGTTTTTTGAAATCATGATGCTGGGGATGTGGTTCCTGCGGGGAGGCTTTTTTAGCAGTATGGAGTATATTGCATATTTCATAGCATATACCTCCCTATTATTATGTAGTATAGCAGCATATATCATCTTAATAGCCGTAAGCAGGGACATTGATCATAAATATCATATCGTGGAAGCCCTAAGTGTAGTGTATGATGGCTTTTTGATTGTGTGGTCCGTCTATATTACGGCTGTTGATACATATTACAATGGAAGCTTTTCCGGAATTATTTTTATTACAATTCTGGTAATTGTGCCGATTGTTTCGTTTGTGAAACCAGTTTTCTATATGATTTTTCATGTGGCCGGCTGCGGGCTGATTCTTATTATCATAAGTCTATATACAAAAGAAGACGTTCTGGCAAATATTATTAATTTTTCAGTTTTTGCTATTATTTCCTTAATTTCGAGCCTTACATATTATGGAGTCAGGATTAACTCTTATAAAAGACAGGTTTTGCTTGAAGAAGCGGCCGAAAGAGACGCTCTGTCCGGACTCTATAACAGACAAAAGCTGGGGCAGATGTCGCCTATGATATGGCAGTGCTGTATTGAAAAGAAGATACCGCTGACTTGTGTTTTGTGTGATATTGACGATTTTAAACAGATAAATGATAACTATGGACACCTTGTGGGCGATGAATGGATTCAAACTGTGGCGAATGTCATGAAGCAGTCTTTCCAAAACGATTTGTGCTTTCGGTATGGGGGTGAGGAATTCATTGTGATTCTCCCAGGGAGAGAACTGGAGGCCGCCGTTCATTTAGTGGAGACGATACAGACAGGACTTAAGACGATTCAGGAAAAACCGGGCGGCATAGATGTTACATTAAGTTTCGGGATTTATGAGGGGCAGCCTTCGGTGGAAGGTGACAACATTGAGAAATTCTTTTCAAAAGCGGATGCCCTCATGTATCAGGCAAAACGAAATGGTAAGAACCAGTATTGTTCAGAGTGTGAAAAGGATTGAGGCCTGTGTCGTTATAACCACTGTTATATATAAAAGATGGCTGCATTATGCATGAATTTACGCAGGCTGAAATCAGACAGTTGGCTACAGATGAAATATTTTATTGGGAGTCTGTTTATAAAAGTACGCCAAAAAATCGGAAGTCATCTACAAGCAACAGGATTTCTTCCGATTTTTTTCACATATAGTGTGCGGGGATTGCTTAATTATTTATTTTAATAATTTCGCGACACCCTCTTTTGCTGTTAATATAGTTATGTTCAGAGAAACGGATTAAGAAAACTGCTTGCAGGGCTTAATTACGCCGTATAGCCTGCATTTTTCTATTTTGCGTACTGGTTCCTATTTTCCGGAAAGTTGAAATTATCAGACAAAGAGAAAGGATCAGAACCAGTAGATCCGTAATCACAGGCGCAAAGAATACGCCGTTTATCGCCGCCTTTGCCGGATACAGTTTGGGCAGCAGGAAGATGAGGGGGATAAAGAAGGCAATCTGGCGGAGTATCGTCAGTAAAGCAGCTTTGCCGCCCTGTCCCAGTGACTGGAATAAGGTTATGGTCATGATCATGAGGCCCAGTGTGATGTAGCTGGAGAAAAAAATCCGGAGGTTGCTTACACCAGTATTTACAAGGGCAGGGTTATCTGCTATCAGCATGGATAACATAGCTTTTGGTGCCAACATGACAGGCAGGTAAAAGATAAGGGATAAGGCTGTCGCACCGGTAACGAACACCCGCATCAGAGTTTTTACACGGCTGTAGTCCTTTGCTCCATAATTTGTGCCGGCTGCCGGCTGGAAGCCCTGGCTCATGCCCCATAGTGGTATAAAAGCAAATGCCTGAAGGCTCAGTGCCGCACTTAGGACTGTCTGCCATTCGCTGCCGCCATATTTTTGTGCTGCACTGTACATAACGGTCTGCTGGACGAGCTGCATTACCTGCATCAGCATTGCTGATACACCAACACCCAACACCTCCGGCAGAAGTTCCCAGTCAAGGTTTAGGCGGTTAATCCGGACATTCTTACTTTTTTTGGTAAAGTACCATAATGTGACACATGCCTGAGTGAACTGAGAAAGGATTGTGGCATATGCAGCACCTTCCACTGATTTCAGGAGCCACAGGAACAAAGGATCGAGAATAATATTTAAGGCAGCGCCAAGTCCCATAATCAACATAGCCTTTTTAAGCAGTCCTTCTCCCCGCATGACCATATTGGCTGATTGGGCGAAGTTAACGAAGAGTGAACCGATAAAGATAATGCGCAGATAGCGCACGCCAAGCTCCATGATTTCATTTTTTGCACCAGCCAGTGTCAGAAGCTGCCTGGTAAAAATCATACCTAATACGGTTACTGCCAGTGACAGGACAATAATGCATACGGATAGGTTCCCCATGATACGGTCAACGGTATCCTGGTCATTTTTACCGACTGCCCGGGATAGAACAGATGCAGATCCGACACCGATCAAAGTGGATATTCCGCTGTTAATCAGTGTAAAAGGATAAGAAACCTTCACAGCTGTCATAGCTGCCGATCCAATCATATTCCCGACGTAGACGGCATCCATAAAATTATATAGGCCAATGACCACCATTCCTATGATGGCGGGCAGGCTTAGAGACACCATCAATCGCCACGGATTTTCTGTCAGTAACTGTGTTCTTGTGTCTTGGGCACTCATACAATAATCCTCCTTCTTGAGTTAGTGAAAACTAACTTTGCGTTAAAAAAATACAGTCTTAAGGTAACGGTGAAAAAAGATCCTTCCAGCCGCAGCAGAAAAAGCGTTTGAGCTGAAGAAAATATGTTTTTGCTTCTTCCCGGTCCATGTCACGGACTACAATTTCAAACACACCCATCCAGTAAGCACTGGAGAGTGTCTGTAAAAGGCTTAACGACAGACGGCCAGACTCAAGAGCATCGTTGTGGATTGCCTGTATATAGTGCTGTGTCTGTGCTGCTTCGAGTTCTGCAATGCGGTGTATGAAATTGCTGAAGGCTGAACTTTCTGCCTTACTGGATAAAAGCTTGAAGGCTTCAAAATGGTCAAAAATATTGTCAAGAATCCGGTCCATCATACCCATTTTGTAGCTGATCATATCATCAAAGGGCATTTCACTGTTATTTTGGTTGAATATTTCAATTTCTTCTTCACACATTTTCAAAAAGTCATCGCAGGCGCCATCGACAATGGCGGAAAAAAGACCGGCCTTGTCTCCAAACCGCACATAGATTGAGCTGGTGCTTGTATTTGCAGCTTCGGAAATTCTACGCAGAGAAGCGTCTGCGTAACCTTTTTTTAAAAATTCCTTTGCAGCACAACACAGAAGCTGCTCGGTTACACCTTCAATTTGATTTGCCATTTTTATAAGCCTCCAATCTGTAACGATGTTATATAACACTGTTACAGATTATAAAACTACTAATTTGGATTGTCAAGAGTTTTTGGAATTTTCTAATGAAAATTATTCTCAGTTGGTTTGAAAATCTTCAGTAGATACTGTGATTAAAATTCTTTATAATTACATAGAAGATTTGAGGAAGTCAGTAATACAGACACATAATCCGATAGATATGATATACTGTAATTTTCTTATCCAGATTGCCAATATTCTGGAACACAACGATTTTCTGACCTCCCAATTGCAGCGCCTCAGGGAATTTCTGGAGGAAAGGGGATTTAGCGCAATCGTCGCTGGAATTTCGGAAGAAAACGCAGTTACTTATCTCTAAGAGTCCGTAAGGCCTTATTATAAAGACTATATTGCAAATGCAAGAGAGTCCGGCTACCGCTCACTTTACATCACATTTTATGACAATAGCGCCCGCTGTTGTTTTGAGGTGCAAGTGCGCATAAAAGGAATGGATGATTATGCTGAAATTGGACCGGCGAACCTGCTTGCAAGCAAAATCTGATGATGCTAAATGTTTAGATGAAAAAAGAGGTGGAAAAATGACACAAAGGGATAACATGCTGAATGAACTTTATTCTGAATTAATAATGAACTCTCCACAGACATTTACAATGGAGATGCCTGCAGATGTTGGAAATGGGCGTATTTTTCAAACAACTACGAAACGTGGGGTCATCTTATCGGATTGGCAGATGAATTATTTTTCTGATATAAATGTTCAAGGGATTAACAGTGACGAATACGTCCAGATCATGTTCTGTTTAAATGAAGGTGTATCGTGGGGTGTTATGAATGAATGCAATTCAGTGAATATTCAAAAGGGGGAGTCTTGTATTTATAAAGGACACGGAAAAACAGAATGTGTTTGTTATATAAAAGACCGGGATTTTTCGTTTAAATGTATGAAAATCCCAATGTCATATTTTTCTATGCTGTTAACAGAATACTTTGAGGTTCAGGAAATACAAGCGTATAAAGAAAAACTTTTAGGGGGAATTTCGAAAGTCAATATTACCCCGTCAATGGAAAGAATTTTGGCGGAAACAAAAGAATTTATGCACTTTAGAGGCGGATTGGGGTATCTATATCTTGAGGCAAAGGTATTAGAGCTTTTGGCTGTATATTTAAGTGAAATATTGGAATTGGATATTTTAATAAGAAATGATATTCCGATATCCAAAACTGAAAGAATCTCTGTCATGGAAGCTAAACGTATTATAGATTCCCAACTGGCATATGCTCCTTCGTGCGAAGATTTAGCGAAACAAGTGCAATTAAGTATAAGTAAATTAACAAAAGGATTCTCTAATATAGTCGGTATGCCGATTCATACCTATATCATTGACCAGAGGCTAACTCGCGGTGCGCAGCTTCTGATTGAGAGTAACTTAAATATCAGTGAGATTGCAGCCATGATAGGCTATTCTAAACCAAGTAATTTTTCAGCTGCTTTTAAAAAGAAATACGGCGTGGTACCAAAATTATACAAAGAAATGCAACGTTTCAATCTATAAAATACTGATTTTGGGTTTAGAAATATTGATTTTGGGTTGAAATTAGAAATTGCTATCTGTTATTATAATCACGAGTTAGTGAGAGCTAACTCAATGCGACTTCAGAATAACATAAGGAGGAAGATTTTTATGTCAAAGAAATTAACTGCAAAAGATTTTATTCTAACTGGAGCTTTGACGGCACTTATGTGGATCATTTGTATGATTATTAGTACAATCATGAGTGTGGCCGGCCCTGTAACAAATGTATTTTACCCGGCAGTAGTGGCCATTCCTAATGGAATTGTAATGATGTTATTGCTTGCCAAAGTTCCAAAAAAAGGAGTGTTCACAATATGCGGAGCTATTCAGGCGATTCTTTTCCTGTTGGTGGGTGCTTTCTGGTTTATTCCGATTGCATTGGTCGTGGGAGGTATTATCTGTGATTTCCTGGTTATGGGAAGAAAAAATATCACTATTAAGTCTATGGTTACATCATATGTGATTTTCAGCGGTGTTTTTGCATTTGGAGCTATTTGTCCGATTAAATTTTTGCAAAGTGCTTTTGTTGGAGCAATGGAGAAAAACAATATTGCTCAGGAATACATAGATGGTATGTTAACAATCACTTCTGTACCAATGCTGGTTGTGATTGTCGCAGCAGGCTTGGTGGGTGGCTTACTGGGTGGCTATATCGGACAGAAAATGTTGAAGAAGCATTTTATTAAGGCTGGACTTGTTTTGGTAAAATAAGATTAAAAAGACACAAATATGTAATATGAATAAGGTTCCAATATGAGTACCTAAATATAAGGACGGGGCTACGTTGGCGTAGTCCCGTTCATTTTCGGAGGAATACATGAAGGAAGATAATATTAAGCAAATAATTAAAACACAACAATATCATGGAACGGCAAGGCTTGATCCGCGATGTAAGGCTTTGTTATTGATTCTTCTTGGATTTACAAGCTATTTCTTGGGAGGTGATATTGTAAGTTTGGCTTTACTTGTTGTCTTTGCATTGTTTATTAGCCTTGGAAATGGGTCTATGTGGGCATTAAAAATGCTGTTGATTTATGTGATTATTGCATATCTTAACGCTCTGCTTCGATATGTACAGGTTCCTGTGTTAAGCGTAATTATGAGTGTTTTTGGTGTTACATTATTGAAACTTATTCCAATTGTTATGTTAGGGTTATGGATTTTGAGAACGACATATATGGATGACCTTATGGTTTCCCTGCAAAGAATTCATCTTCCACAAGCAGTAACAATTCCCCTTGTGGTAATGTTCCGTTATATTCCAACTCTTCGGATAGAGTATGGAATGATCCGTGATACTATGAAAATCAGAGGAATCTGTGATACGGCGTGGAAAAAGATAACACATCCAATCGCCACAATAGAATATATTTTGATTCCATTATTGATGCGATGCTTAAAAGTAACGGATGAGCTGGCAGCATCAGGAACTACGCGTGGATTGGAACTGGAGGCAAAAAGATATGCCCTGAACCGTATCTATTTCTCGTGGCAGGAATATGCAGTAATAATTTTATGTACTGCCTTTTTAGGTTTTCTTCTGTTTCTGGATCATACGTCCATTGGTGAGATTATTTTATGGAGGGTATAGTTGATGATAGAATTTCAGGATTTTTCATTCAGATATGAAGAAAGTTCAGAATATATATTGAAGAATATCAAGATGACCGTTCAGAATGGGGAATTCATTCTTCTGACTGGCAGGAGCGGTTGCGGGAAAACGACATTAATTCGGTCGTTGAATGGTTTAATACCACATTTTTATCCAGGAAAAATCAAAGGAAACCTTCTGTTGGATGGAGAATCTGTTTTAAAAATGGAACCTGCCCAACTGGCAGGAAAAGTAGGAACAGTATTTCAAGACCCACGCTCACAGTTTTTTATGACCGATACTACAAGGGAGTTGGCTTTCGGTTGTGAGAATATGGGGTATCCAAGAGAGGAAACTATATCCCGGATAACAAGAGCTGTGAGGGATTTGGTGTTGGAGAAATTTCTAAATAGAAGTATTTTTACATTATCCAGTGGCGAAAAACAGCAGGTTGCAATCGGTTCCGTTTATGCACTTGCGCCTAAAGTCTATATATTTGATGAACCTTCTGCAAATTTAGATTATGAATCTACAAAGAGGTTAGCTCAGATCATGAAAAAGCTGAAGCAGCAAGGTTTTACAATTTTTGTAGTAGAGCATCGGTTTTATTATCTGCGTGATTTATATGACCGGATCTTTTTGATTGAGAATGGCGGTATAAAAGAAAAATTCAGCAGAAACGAATTTTGTGAGCTTTCAGATGAACGACGAGTTGCTTATGGGTTGCGAACAGTATTTCCGGAAAGAGATGCGGAAAATTATTGTGCAAAAAGACGGAAGACTAAAGAGCAACATATATTGCGCGCCAAAAAGTTAGGATTCGCTTATAAAAAAGAGGAACAAGTATTAAGTAATATCAGTTTCGAAACACATTCAGGGGATGTTATTGGTATTTTGGGACATAATGGTGCCGGAAAAACAACTCTGCTATCTATTCTGACAGGGTTATTAAAAGAAACTGATGGTGAAATTCAATATGATGGAAAAAAGTTATCACCTAGGCAGCGCAGAGCACTATCTTATTTGGTTATGCAGGATACAGATTATCAATTATTTGGAAGCAGCGTAGAAGAAGAACTGTCACTTGGCATTGAGTCGGATTGTGCAAAAAAGGTCGAGGAAACATTAGAGGCGTTGGAACTTTCGGAATATCGAAAAAGGCATCCGGCATCTCTCTCGGGAGGTCAGAAGCAACGGGTCACTATTGGTGCTTCCCTGCTAAAAGACAGCCCTGTTATTTATTTTGACGAACCGACAAGTGGATTGGATTACGAATCAATGATAAGGGTAAGTCACTTAATAGAAAGGCTTGCAGATTCGGGAGTCATCATTTTTGTGGTATCACATGATTTTGAATTTATTGTTCGTACCTGTACTGAGGTATTACAGCTTGATCAAACAGGATATATTCACAATCAAGAGTTAACTCCGTCAATTCTAAAGATGCTGTCAATAAAATATTTTCGTTAGGAGAGTTTTATGTTCAAAAAAGTATTTGAGTATGCGGGACCGCATAAAAAAGAAATGTACAGAGCAACCTTCGTTATGCTGCTAAGCGTTTTGATGGGGATTTTACCATTTGTATCAGCCTATGAGATAATCACGCCGCTGGTCATGGGAGAATCCATTGAGGGTACATATATTTTACCGAGGGTATGTGGTGTGTTGGCCTGCCTTGTATTACAGGCGGTCTTATATGGTGTAGGGCTGAACATATCGCATAGAGCGGCTTATAATACGCTATTACGTCTGCGAATTGCACTGCAGAAGCGTTTTGAGAGAATGCCTCTTGGATTTATCCAAGATAAGGGAACCGGTACAGTAAAGAAATTATTTGTAGATGATGTAGACAGCCTGGAAGTATTATTGGCTCATTCTTTGCCAGAGGGAATTGCCAATCTTATGATTCCACTGGCTATCTACATGGCAATGTTTTTTGTGGACTGGAAGCTGGCTTTAATGTCACTTGTATCCATACCATTCAGTTTTATAGCTATGATGATCATGTACTCTGTTGGCATGAAAAAAATGGGACCGTATTATATGGCGGGACAGAGGATGAATAATACTATTATAGAATATATAAATGGTATGGAAGTCGTAAAGGTGTTTAATAAAGATGCAGAATCCTATGAGCGGTTTCAGAAGGATGTAAGAGATTATAGGGATTATACACTGGCTTGGTATAAAGCAGCATGGCCCTGGATGGCAATTTATAGCAGTCTCTTGCCGTGTACGATTATCCTCACACTTCCGTTGGGAGCGTGGTGTGTTCTCTGTGGCTGGTCTTCACTTCCAGATTTGATTCTTGTATTGTGTTTATCACTGAGCATTGGTATGCCATTATTAAAATCCATGGGATTTTTACCGACCATGCCGCAGTTAAACTGTAAGATATCGGCGTTGGAACAGGTTCTTGATAGCGCACCACTGCAGCAGACAGAGGATGATTTTGTTGGAGGGGATCATACAATTTCATATAGAAATGTTACCTTTGGATATTCTCAGAGTAAGCCAGGTCTGGATGGACAGCCAATTGAAACAGTAAATAATGTAATTAATAATGTGAGTTTTATTGCAAAGGCAGGACAAAAGGTGGCATTGGTCGGGGAATCTGGATCTGGAAAAAGTACGCTGGCAAAGCTTTTGATTCATTATTATGATCCGCAGCAGGGCAGCATATCGATTGGCGGTCAGAAGATCTCGGAAATGAGTTTGGAGGCCCTGAATAATCAGATATCCTATGTGGCTCAGGATCAATATTTATTTAATGCCTCGCTTTTGGAAAATATTAGAATGGGACGTTTAGACGCAACGGACGAAGAGGTTATGGAAGCCGCGAGGAAAGCGCAATGTTCAGAGTTTTTAGAAAAATTGCCCAATGGTATTCATTCTATGGCCGGAGATGCCGGAAAAATGTTATCTGGAGGACAACGTCAAAGAATTGCGCTTGCACGCGCTATCTTAAAAAATGCGCCAATTGTCGTGTTGGATGAAGCAACTGCCTATGCAGATCCGGAGAATGAAGAGAAGATGGAAGAGGCTATCGCAGAACTGGTAAAAGGCAAAACACTTTTGGTTATTGCCCATAAACTTCCTGCGATAATGAATGCAGACCAAATCTGCGTCATGGCACAGGGTTCGTTGGTAGCAACGGGAACTCATGAAGAATTGTTAAAGAGCTGTAAGGAATATCAGAAATTATGGCATGCAGTTTTAGATAGTGAAGAGTGGAAGATCAATACGTCAAAGGAGGGGAGATAAATGTTCACATTATTCTCAAGAATTTTAAAACTTTCCGGACAATATAAAGGCCGAATACAGGCAGCCTTAGTATGCGCCTTTTTGGAATCTATTCTTTCCAAAATGCCGATTTTTTTTGCATTTGTTGTTTTGACTGGGTTTTATCAAAAAACATTGACAGGTAAGCAATGCCTCTATGTGGGATTTGGTTTGGCAGGTGCCGTGGTCGTCCAGATGTTGGTCCACTTTTTAAGTGACCGTTTACAAAGTGCTGCCGGATTTATGATGTTTGCAGACAAAAGAATGGAACTGGGAGCACATCTTGGAAAAATGCCGATGGGATATTTCACGGAAGGTAACATTGGAAAAGTCAGTTCTGTTTTGAGTACAGATATGGTATTTATTGAAGAAGTATCAATGAGCACCTTGGCGAATATGCTGAGTTATGTCCTTTCTACATTTGTGCTGCTTGTGTTTATGTTCGTGCTTGACGGGCGCTTAGGTCTGGCAGCGGTGGCTGTTACGATGATTGCTACTTTAGTAGCACATAATATGAACAATCAAGTTTCGTTAAATGAGGCAGTAAAAAGACAGGATCAAAGCGAACATTTGACAGATGCGGTACTATCTTTTGCAGAAGGTATTAGCGTAATTAAGAGCTACAATCTGCTTGGAAAAAAATCAGAAGAGCTGGCAGATAATTTTAGACGCTCCAGAGATACCTCTACTGCGTTTGAAGCAAAGATGACGCCATGGACAAGTGGCTTAAATGTTATTTATGGGATAGGAATCACTGCTATTTTCGCATTGTCCATTCTGCTACAACTGAATGGAAGTTTATCCCTGCCTTATTTATTAGGCGTACTGCTATTTGTATTTGACCTGTTTGGGCCTCTAAAGGCGCTGTATGGAGAAGCCTCCAGACTTACAGTAATGAACGCTGCTCTTGATCGGATTGAAACCGTTTTGTATGAAGAAAAATTGCCGGATGAGGGTAAAAAGCATATTCCCGCTCAGAGTGGCACGGATCAGCCAGAAATTGTTTTTGATAATGTAGCTTTTGCTTATACAGATAAGGAAGTTCTGCATGATATTAGCTTTACCATGAAGAAAAATACAATGACTGCATTAGTAGGTCCGTCTGGAGGGGGTAAGTCTACCATTGCAAATTTGCTCGCACGCCTATGGGATATAAAATCCGGAACGATAACCATTCGTGGGACAGATATTCGAGAGGTGCCTCTAGCTGAACTGATGGGACAGATCAGTGTGGTCTTCCAGAGAGTGTACCTTTTCCATGATACTATTTATAACAATATAAGTATGGGAAAACCAGACGCATCTGAGGAAGAGATTTATGAAGCAGCCAAGAAAGCAAGGTGTTATAATTTTATTATGGCATTGCCTGATGGATTCCAAACAGTTGTTGGCGAAGGCGGTGCTACACTATCAGGCGGGGAGAAGCAGCGTATCTCGATTGCCCGCTGTATCTTGAAGGATGCCCCCATTATAATTCTGGATGAAGCAACAGCAAGTGTGGATATCGACAATGAAAGCTATATTCAGGAGGCCATATCTGAACTTGTAAAGGGAAAGACGCTGCTGATAATTGCCCATCGTCTAAATACGATTCAACTTGCTGATCAGATTTTGGTGATTGTTGATGGTGAAATCAAACAGCGGGGAACAAACGAAGAACTTTTATCACAGGCGGGGATTTATCAAGATTTTGTGAATATACGTGAACGATCCGCAGGCTGGAATCTAACAATATATTAATTATGTACTTTTGAGTCTTGACAAATTATCTTTAAGCTGTTAGAATGATAACAGTGTTATGAAACGGTGTTATTGTTGGGAGGTGATTCTGTGGCAAAACAGATTGAAGGAGTTTATGAACGCCTGCTGGAATGTGCGAAACAGGAGTTTTTAGAAAATGGCTATAAGGATGCATCCCTTCGGACGATTGCAGTAAATGCAGGTACCAGCACCAATTCCATCTATGTCCGTTTCCGGGATAAGGAGGGATTATTTGAAGCACTTGTGGAACCTGCGGTAACCGGGGTACTTCAGTTATTCAGTGAAATTCAGGAGACGTTTCACAGGTTCGAGCCGGAAGTGCAGAAGGAACGCGTCAATGAATACAGTTTTAGGGAAATGGACCATTTTTTAGATTATGTTTATGAGAATCTGGATGAATTCCGCCTGCTGCTGGATGCTTCCCACGGTACCAAATTCCAGAACTTTGTAGATGAACTGACCCAGATTGAAGTGGAGTATACCTATAAATACATGGAAGTGGCCGGGTATAAAGTCGCGGGAGACATGGAAGTGACTCAGGATTTTTTACATATAGTCACTACTGCATATTTTGAAGGCGTGTTCGAGGTTGTCCGGCACAGGATGAGCCGTGAGACTGCCGGCAAATATGTTTGTATGCTGGAAAAATACCATGCGGCAGGATTTGATACTTTTTTTGGCCAGGAGGATTCATAAAATTATTTGTTTGGCTGCAGATTCCATTTGATGGAACAGGCAGCCTAAAAATAAAATCATGAGTTAGTTAAAACTAACTAAAAGGAGGAAAAACTATGAAACAGCAAAGCCCTTTGCTCCGGATATGGGAGCTGGGAGAATCACAGCATGGAAGGCTTCTTAAGTCCATTGTGCTGGCAGTCATTGGCGTTTTGGGAGGCCTTGTGCCTTTCTTTGCAGCGGCGCAGGTCATCATTGCCTTGATACAGGGGGAAACACAAAGGGGAATCTACCTGTTTTGGTGTGCGTTGGCACTGGCAGGTTCTCTTGTGAAGACGTTTTTTTACAATGTGGCGCTGGCAGTGTCACATAAAGCTGCCTTTTCCATTTTAAAGGAAATCCGCCAAAAGATCCTTGCCAAGTTGCCCAGGATGCCCCTTGGAACCATTGTGGATACTTCCGGCGGCAGGATGAAACAGATCATCGTGGATCAGGTGGACAGTATGGAGACAACGCTTGCCCACCTTGTTCCGGAGATGACATCCAACCTGTTGGTCCCGGTCAGCATTATCATCTACCTGTTTGTTCTGGACTGGCGCATTGCGCTTCTGTCTCTGGTATCCATCCCGGTAGGGATGCTGTTTATGATGCTGGTCATGGGCGGTTATGGAAAGGATTATGAGGGTGCCGTTCAGACAACCAGGGAAATGAACGAGAGCATTGTGGAATATATCAGCGGCATTGAAGTCATCAAGGCATTCAACCAGGGGCAGAGATCCTACGGGAAATTTGCAGACCGGATAAAAGCTAATGCGGCTTATTATTATCACTGGATGAAAAAATGCCAGTTTAAAATGTCCCTTGCTTATGCCATTGCACCGGCCACGCTGGTCACTGTGCTCCCGGCAGGATGGCTCATGTACCGTGGCGGCAGTCTTCCTATGGAAACCTTCGTAATCGCCATTGTACTGTCATTGTGCATTGTAGGCCCGCTGATCAAGGCCATGAGCTTTACGGACAGCCTGGCAAAAATCGGAACCATTACCGGCTCTGTTGACGAGATATTGAAAGGAGAAGAGCAGGAGCATGCCAAAGCACCCGCATCCATAGGGAAAATGGACATCGAACTCCGTCATGTATCCTTTGGCTATCATTCTGAGAAAGAGATCCTGCATGATATTAACCTGTCGATCCCGGCAGGTACAATGACAGCGCTTGTAGGCCCATCTGGAAGCGGGAAATCCACCATTGCCAAGCTGATCGGCGGCTTCTGGGATGTGGACAGTGGGAAGGTTCTGCTCGGGGGAACAGATGAGAAGGAAATTCCGCTTTGGCAGCTTTACGGGCAGATTGCCTTTGTATCCCAGGACAATTATCTGTTTAATGATACCATACGGGAAAATATCCGGATGGGCAGGACTTCCGCATCGGATGCAGAGGTTGAAAAGGCGGCAAAAGCCGCAGGCTGTGATACGTTCATCCTCGGACTGGAAAAGAAATATGACACAAAAGCAGGAGGCGGCGGCGCCCATCTTTCCGGTGGGGAACGGCAGCGGATTGCCATCGCAAGAGCGATGCTGAAAAACGCCCCTGTCATCATCCTGGATGAGGCCACGGCCTATATTGACCCCGAAAATGAGGCCGTGGTGCAGAATGCAGTGGCGAAGCTTATCCAGGGAAAGACCGTCATCGTAATTGCTCACCGGCTGTCTACGATTACAGATGTAGACCAGATCGTGGTGGTGAAGGATGGCCGGATCGATGCTGTGGGTACCCATGAAGAACTTAGGAAAGACAGTACGCTGTATGAAACCATGTGGAAGGCGCATATAGGGGGAAAGGATGGTGATGCAGCATGATAAATGCTTTAAAGAAGATCTGGCAGTTCGCCGGGAAAGAACGGAAAAACATCAATAAATCTGTTATAGTCTGCTTTTTGGAAGCAGTTTTCAAGATGTTCCAGATTGGGGCGATCTACTTTGTCCTTCTGGCACTGACAGGAGGGGAGGGCGGAACCGGCCCTGCATGGACGGCGGTTGCTCTGATGCTGGCCAGTATTCTGGGAAATGCAGTTACGCGGTATTTCTCACAGCTTCAGCAGACACATGCCGGATACTTTATGGTGTCAGATAAGCGTATCCAGATCGGCAGTCAGCTGAAAAGCGTGCCTATGGGTTATTTTAACGATAACAGCCTTGGGGAGATAACCGGAGTTACCACAACGGTCCTTGAAAATGTAGAGACCATTGCTCCTATGGTGCTGGTAGGGATGTTGGGCGGTTTCGTCAATTCACTGGTGTTCACGGTCATGGTCCTGGTTTTTGACTGGCGGATTGGTTTGATTGTTGTGGCGGGAACCGTGATATATCTGCTGATAACCTCTTTAATGGAAAGGAAATCCGCCCACATTGCACCGAAGCGCCAGAAGTCTGAGGCAGTATTGGTGGAGGCGGTTCTGGAGTATGTGCAGGGAATGAGCATCATTAAGTCCTTTAATCTGACTGGAAGGGGGGATAAGAAGGTACAGGATGCACTGGAATCCAACCGGAAAAGCAATCTGGATATGGAGCAGCTGTTCACACCCTATGTGATCGCCCAGGGACTGACACTGCAGATCTCCGGCATCGGCATGATACTGGGGGCAGTACAGCTGTTTTTATCTGGAAATATGCTCCTTGCCGATGCACTGATGGTGGTGATTATGTCCTTTCTGGTCTTTGCACAGATTGAAACAGCCGGTAGCGGGATGTCACTGCTAAGGCTGGTTAGCAGCTCCATAGAGCATGCCAACCAGATGGATGATATACCGCAGATGGATGTGAGAGGGAAGGAGATGGCCCCGGTCTCCCATGATATCGTCTTTGACCATGTCAGGTTCTCTTATGAAAAAAAGGAAATCCTGCATGATGTGTCCTTCACGGTCCCTGACAGGACAACGACTGCAGTTATAGGACTCAGTGGTTCAGGAAAGACCACACTCTGTAATCTGGCTGCACGGTTCTGGGATGTGGATGGCGGCTCGGTGAGGCTCGGAGGACATGATGTGCGCGACTATACATTGGAATCTCTGATGGACCAGATCAGCATAGTATTCCAGAATGTCTACCTGTTTGCAGATACCATTGAGAATAATATTAAATTCGGAAAACCAAAAGCCACGCATGCCCAGGTGGTGGTGGCTGCAAAACAGGCATGCTGCGATGACTTTATTGAGGCACTCCCGGATGGATACCATACGGTGATCGGTGAGGGCGGCGCTTCTTTATCCGGCGGGGAAAAACAAAGGATCTCCATAGCAAGAGCCATGCTGAAGGACGCGCCTGTGGTGATCCTTGATGAAGCTACGGCCAATGTGGACCCGGAGAATGAGGACCGGCTGCAGAAGGCTATCGAGGCACTCACAAGGGATAAGACCATCATCATGATCGCACACCGGTTAAAGACCGTGCGCAACGCAGACCAGATCCTGGTGGTGGATGATGGGCGGATCGTGCAGAGAGGAAACCACGAGGAGCTGATCAGGCAGAAAGGAATCTATGCGGACTTCGTGCTGGAGCGTAAAGAAGCAACCAGTTGGAAGCTGAATGCTTAAGAGATTATAACCAGATGATGGACAGATATAAAAAACAATAGATATGAGGAAGCACTGTATAACATTAACAGAATAAATATACAGTGCTTCTTTTTTGCTTTTTACTCCGATATATAAATCGGAAAAAAGCGATAACTTCAAAACAAGCAACAGAATGGGGCAAAAGGAATAAAAAATTAAATGAGGGGTATCCATCTTGTTCTCTGGATGCTGATGTACACTTGCTCTATTAGAAATTACTGGTTTTATCCTTTCAAAAAAAGGGATTTTATTGTAAAATGATAACAGGTTTCCTGTCCATTTTTACAGGGAAGCATCTCTTGTTTTGTAAAAACGTTCCAGACAATGCCCTCGATATGCTTTATAATTGCTGTATTTCATAAAAGCATTTGAACTGGTATCCATGACGTATAAATAGAGGGTTAAAGCTGCTGAACGCAGATTGTGGAGTTAGGTGAAGGAGAGATTATTATGAATGATTTTGATGCGATTTTATCGGATGGACATATGGAACAGCTAAAAGATATAGTAGAAAATTTTCCTCTGGCCTGTTATTTTTTAAAAAAGGATAAGGAGCTTACAATTTTGTATGGAAATGCAGCTTTTTATTCGATGCTGCAGCAGAGCAGGGATGATGTCAGGTATAAATATAAAAACTGTCTTTCATCCTTACTCTCTACAGAAAAGTTTTTCGAGGGATACCAGGAGGATATCCAGAGCAGGGAATTCCTTCATGATGCGGAAGTACATAATAGAAAGCGCCGTTTTTATACCCGGATGAAGCTGATCGAAGCAGGTGGGATTTATTGCTGCATGTCATTGGATGTAAGTGATTTTGTACTTGGTAAAACAAAAAACGAGGATATGCTTCAGCTTCTGCACGTTTTATTTACACAGCTCCGGCAGGAAGCTTTTGTTGTAGACGTCAAAAACCAGATCGTCTATATGGCCAGCCAGAAAAAAATCCTTTCAGGCCTTCCTAAAGTGTTTACTTTTTCTGCATACTCTTCTGAGTATGCAAAAAGGGACCGGCCATTGAGCAAGACAGATGATGACAAACTGCAGCATGCATTTCATAAAACGCTGAAGCAGCATGTCCGTACTATAAACGAAGTGAGGCTGACCAGTGGGGAATGGGTCCGTTTCCAGTTCAGCTCCTATGAAAAAAAGAAGGACAAGGAGCCTGTTATCCTGGGGTTTATTGAAGACATATCCAAGGAAAAGCAGGAGTATTTAACCTATCTGAAGGAAACGCAGTTTTATCATATGCTGCTGTCAGAGAAGAAAGCATACGGACATTTTAATATATCACAGGACCAGTTTTATGGAATGGGCGGCATCTGGAACCTTTATAATGAACTGATTGAGGAGATGACCTACACACAGCTGTACACACGTTTCATTTATAAGGTTGTACATCCGGATGACCGCAGGGGTTATATGGAGCTGATGGACCGTGATAACCTCAAGCAGTCTTATCAAAACGGTCTTACCAGATTAAAATATGAATTCCGCAGGATCATAGAACAGAATAAGATGATGTGGATGGAGATAGAAATCCTGCTGTTTAAGGAGCCGCTGCAGAATGAACTGATGGCGCTGATGTATCTGACGGATATTGACGAACGGAAGAAAAGCAGCTTTCAGCTGCGCTATGAGTCAGAATTTGATCAGCTGACGGATGTGTATAATAAAAAGAGTACAGAAACAAAAATCATTCAATGTCTCCGTGAACCGGCAGAACTGCGTGCCTTTCTGATCCTGGATCTGGATAATTTTAAAGAGATCAATGACAGCTATGGACATAAAGCCGGAGATGATACGCTGATACTGTTTGCAGATTATCTGAAGGCAGTCTTTCACGAACACTGTGTTGTAGGACGTTTCGGTGGTGATGAATTCATTGTCCTTATGGAACAGATCTCGTCCTATAAAGAGGTTGATGAAGCATTGATGGATCTGTATCAGAAGATGCAGGAGGATAAAAGGTACGATATTAAATTCAGTGCCGGTATTACCCTGATAAAAGGCAGCAGTGATTATGAAACTGTGTTTGAACAGGCTGATAAGACTCTGTATGAGGTGAAAAATTCACAGAAAGGTTTATATCAGTATTATAACAGGGAGGTAAAACCCAGGCTGGATCTAAAAGAACTGCAGTCCTTGACGGCAGCGGAATGTGCAGAGGCAGGATATGAAAATCTGGAACTTTTGGAAAAAAAGGATTTTGATACCTATCTGGGAGAATTTGGAGATATTGCCTATCTTGTTGATCCGGACAGCTATGCTCTTATTTTAGGAAACCAGGCATTTTATGACCGTGTCGGGCTTACAAAAAGCCAGTGCCGTCAAAAAAAGTGCTATGAGATCATGCATAGGAGGAAGAGCCCCTGTCCGTTTTGTGCAAAGGCAAACTGGTCAAAAGATAAATTCTATTTATGGAAGGATATGAATACCGCACTGGAACAGGAATTTCTTATCAAAAATAAACTGATCACATGGAAGCAGCAGGTTGTTTTACTGGCGATCGCTGTTGATATTTCTAATGATAAGAGTATTGTGGATTCCATGGAAAGTAATGCAACAGAAAGCCATTTTCTGCTCAGTGGTATCCAGCATATGCAGGAAAGAGTGAGTTTTGATGAGGCAATGCAGAGTATTCTGGAAACGATCTGTCATTTTTTCAAAGCAGATCATGCAGGGATCTGGATGATGGATGAACAGAGCGGTCTTTATGCACTGAACAGCGAATGGTTTGTCGGGGAATCAGGGGACCAATGGACATTAGGCGAAGAGGAGGTGGCGGTGCTCAGCGGATGGCTGAGTGCGCAGAAGTGGAATAAGCCGGTGAAGCTGGAGAATCCGCAGGCAATGATCGGAGAGTCTTTCGATATGTACCAGCTGATGCAGGGGCACCATGTGGAAAATCAGCACTGGATCCATCTGGAAGAGCATGGGGAGGAGTACGGCTGTTTAGTCATAAATAATACCAATGCCAACTTTCAGAATGTTTCATTTCTGGAATCCCTGTCCGGTTTTATCGTCAATGAGATCAAACGGGACCGTCTGTTCCAGGCGACGCTTCATGCCAATCACTACGATCTGCTGACAGATGTACTGAACAGAAACAGTTATGAAAATAATCTGCCGCATTACCAGTCAGAAGCGGTACGCTCACTTGGTGTGATCGTTGCCAATATAGATAATCTGAAAAAGATCAATGAGGATCATGGCACTGTTACCGGAGATCAATATATCCGCCATCTGGCAAATCTGATGAAAATGGTCTTTGCTCAGACGGATATTTACCGTTTCAATGGTGACGAATTCCTGATCATTGCCGTGAATAGTGAAAAAGCCGTGCTGGAGGGCCAGGTTCAAGAGCTGAGGGAGAAAATCGAGAAAAATGAAAATTTCAGTGTGTCTCTCGGATTTTCATGGGATAATGTGGAGCATGATCTTACGGCATTGATCCATGCCGCAGATGATGTGATGAAGCTGAACAAAAAACGTCATTATGATGAAATGCATGGGAGTGGTGATATGCAACACCGCCAGCTGCTTAGAAATCTGGTTAGGCAGATCCAAAGAGGTGAGTATGTCATTTATCTGCAGCCCAAATACCATCTGGAAAACCACAAGGGGATCGGTGCGGAAGCTCTGATCCGTCAGCAGCACCCGGAATTCGGAATCCTGCCTCCATCTGAGTTTATACCAGTTTTGGAATCAAACGGGATCATCCGCTATATTGACCTTTTTGTCTTGGAAGAGGTATGCAAACTGCTGCAGAAGTGGGATCGGGATGATCTGGTCATATCTCTGAACTTTTCAAGGGTTACGCTGATGGAAGATGATCTTATCAGCAGCATGAAGAAGATCCTGGATAAGTATGATTTCCCAAGGCAATGTCTTGAGATCGAGATGACGGAGAGTACAGTGGAACACTGTCCGGCCATGCTCTATAAGACGGTACAGGAGATCCGTAGCCTTGGTCTGCGCATATCCCTGGATGATTTCGGCATCCGCTATAGTAATCTGTCTGTACTGAATGATATCCATTTTGATACACTGAAGCTGGACAAGAGCCTGATCCAGACGCTGGTCAGCCAACAGCGGAGCCGTATTATCCTGCGAAATATCATACAGATGTGCAGGGACCTGGATATAGAAATGATCGCAGAGGGTGTGGAAACAAGCCGTCAGGAGGAAATCCTGAGATCACTTGACTGCCCGAACGGACAGGGGTATCTATTTGCACGTCCGGTTCCTGTAAAAGATTTTGAAGCCGATTATATCCTGGACAGATCATAGTAGAATATTTGATGAGGAAGGAGATTTTATAGATATACATAGAATTATAAGAAATATTTCGGAGGCAGCTCTTAACGGGCTGCCTTTTTTAGACAGCCCATGACTTGTAATTATTCTTCTGTTTCTTCCTTGCGTTTCCTGCTTTTTAGGAGTGCGACCGTTCCAGCGGATAACGCCATTAACATTGCCCATAGTCCGGTAGTTGTGGTGTCACCTGTTTGTACAGCACCGTTCTTATCATTTTTTGTGCTATTGGATGGTTTCTTCGTATCTGTGCTGCCAGACGGCTTTTTATTATCTACTGTATAAGTCCTTGTAACGCTTCCTGTATAATTGCCTTTAAATGTGATCGTGACAGTGACTTTGCTGCCGTCCTGCTTCTTACTAACATCATAGTCAGTGCCCTTTTTCAACTCCTTGTCGCCGTCCTTAATGACAAGGTTCTCTACATCCTTGTCACTTTTCATGTCAGGTACGACAATCTGGCTGTTATTGTCAATACTCTTTGGGGCAATCGTAAAGGCGAGGGTAGTTTCTAACCCTGTATAGTTGTCTGTGCCTGCAACTGCTGCTTTCACGTACCATGTGCCTGCGTCAATCGGAACGGTATCTGTGTAGGTTCCATCCTCAGAATCACTGTAGGTAAAAATGACATTGCCGAACGTTGCCTTGGCGGTTGGAGATACTGCCTTTTCGCCATACGTCCAGCCCGTCATAGCAAGGCTCTCTCTCCAGCCGTTTGCTGCCTGCACCACAGTGACGGTAACATCAATATCAGGAACGGTTACATAATTTTCTGTATCTTTCGGTGTATAAGCAACCTTGAATGTATTTGTTCCTGCGCTGCCGACAGCCTGTGTATCATCCGCCCATGTAAAGCCCTCTGGGAGTATGATATCCTTTAAAAATTGCCCGTAAGCCGCCGCCAGGTTCGTTGGTGGAGTGTAAACAGGCGTGGCTTTTTCAATCGTAAATTCCTTATAATCAGATTCAGCGTCACTATACAGGGCATTTTCCTCTAAGGCTGCCTTTACCCGGTATGTACCCGCATTGACGGGAGCGGAGCCTAGTTTTGTCCATGAACCATTATCATTCTTCTCATAAGTAAACTTGACCTCACCATCACTTCCGTAAATCGCACAATTATCTTTCGTTAGGGTAATTGGTTTCCCTGTGTATGTCAGGTGCAGGTCATTGACAGCAATCGTGCTTTTTCCTTTCAAGTTTACGGTAACTGTTAATGTTTCATTTCCGGCTGTTGATTTACCGCAGTCATATTCATAGACCAGTGGCGTTCCCGCTGCAACTCCGGTGACCGTTGAGCCTGATAAGGCAGGGTCACCGCCGCTGATAATGGTAACTTTGCTGACATCCATTCCCTTCTCTAATTCCTTCAGGTCAAAAGTAGAGCCTGTAAATATCATGTTATTGATAGCCGTATCTGTTTTCGTAAGGCTGGATAGGTTTCCGTTGTCTCCGAGATTTAACCATGCCAACTTACAGTTGTCACAGTTTAAATTCCACAAGCCAGTACAACGGCTGATATCAAGGCTTGTTAAGCTGGTATTGGAACATTCCAATGACTGCAAGCCAGTACACCCGCTGACATCAAGGCTTGTTAAGCTGGTATTGGAACATTCCAATGACTGCAAGCCAGTACACCCGCTGACATCAAGGCTTGTTATGCTGGTACGGAAACAGGCCAATTCCTGCAAGCCAGTACACCCGCTGACATTAAGGCTTGCTAAACTGCTGGTATTGGTACAGCCCAATTCCTGCAAGCCAGTACACCCGCTGACATCAAGGCTTGTTAAGCTGGTATTGGAACAGTACAATGACTGCAAGCCAGTACACCTGCTGACTTTAAGGCTTGTTAAGCTGGTATTGTAGTTACAGTTCAATTTCTGCAATTCAGTGAACCCGCTGACATCAAGGCTTGTTAAGCCGGTAGAGCCACAGGTCAATGTCTGCAAGCCAGTACACCCGCTGACATCAAGGCTTGTTAAGCTGGTAGAGCCACAGGCCAATGACTGCAAGCCAGTACACCCGCTGACATCAAGGCTTGTTAAGCTGGTAGAGCCACAGGCCAATGACTGCAAGCCAGTACACCCGCTGACATCAAGGCTTGCTAAACTGTTGGTACTGTAACAGTCCAATCTCTTCAAGCCAGCGAACCCGCTGACATCAAGGCTTGTTAAGCCGGTAGAGCCACAGTACAATGTCTGCAAGCCAGTACACCCGCTGACATCAAGGCTTGCTAAACTGCTGATACTGGAACAGTACAATTTCTGCAAGCCAGTGAACCCGCTGACATCAAGGCTTGTTAAACTGGTGTTGTTACAGGACAAAGACTGTAAGCCAGTAAGTTCGCTGACATCAAGGCTCGTTAAGCTGGTGTTGTTATCACATTTCAGATACCACAAGCTTGTAAAGTATCCAATTCCGGTTAAATCTGAAATTCCCTGAAAGCCGACATCAATCCGCTCTACCGCATTGATTTCTTCCTGTGATAAAGTGCCGCTGTCATCTGTATCAAATTTCTTTACATAATCCCTAAACGCACTGTCTGGGAAGTTTGTATCATTGATTGTGACATCTCCCGCATTTGGAACTGAAAGTACACCCTTATCTAAACTAAGGGTATCAGCCTTTGGCGCACTCTCTGTAACTGGCTTCTGTTCTATGGCCGTTACGGCTAGATTGCATTCCACATAATGCCCATCCGCATTATAGCCCTCAACTGCGCTGTAATCATACGTCTTATCGTCCACTGCGATTCTGGCAGGGTATTCCGGTTTCTCCTTGCTGATGATGGTGTTTCCGTCCGTCCAGCTCCATCCATCCGGTAAGGCAATGTCCTGCAAAGCCTGTCCTGCATTTCCTGACAGTTCCTGCGGCAGTGTGATCGGTGGGGCATTTTCCTTGATTTCTGTTGCTTCTGCCTGCTGTACGACCGTTGTCTCTGCGTCTGCTGCGTAAACCGTGGCAACAGGTGAAAGCACGGACGTGATACCCATGACCGTGGCCACCACGACAACGGCGCTTTGTTTTTTCTTATCTGCCATTTCTATTCCTCTCCTTTTCCATAGTCGTTCACTAGGTGGAAAACATAGCCTTAATGTAATGATTAGACTGACACCCGGCGGGTGAGAATTCCTTTTCACAGGTTTATGATTGTATTAAGGTATGCCTTTGCACAATTCAACATATGCTGCTGGACGAATGGCGCATCCTCCTGTAAATACTAGAACAGGAGGTGTTTTCATTTGAAGAAGAATTATTATGGCTACATGCGGGTTTCCAGCATAGACCAGAATATCGAGCGTCAGCGTCAGGAACTGCTCCGCTGGGGAATCGTGGAAAAGCATATCTATGCTGACAGGCTGTCCGGCAAGGATTTTAAACGGCCAAGCTATCAGAAACTGCGAAAAAGGCTCAAAGAAGGGGATGTCCTTGTGGTGAAGTCCATTGACAGGCTGGGGCGCAATTATGAGGAAATACAGAGCGAGTGGCGTTATATCGTCAAGGAGGTGAAGGCGGATATCGTCATCATTGATATGCCGATACTGGACACCCGAACCAATAAGGACTTGATCGGTACGCTCATTTCCGATATCGTGTTGCAGCTTCTCTCTTATGTGGCGCAGACAGAGCGTGAATATAACCGCCAGCGGCAGGCGGAAGGGATTGCCATTGCCAAGGCGCAGGGCAAGCACTTAGGCAGACCACGCAAGCCCTATCCAAAGGGCTTTGATACCTGTTTTGAATCATGGCATGATGGGCGCATGGACTTTTCGGAAATGGCAGTGCAGCTCCATTTGAGCAGGGAAGAACTGCGCTGGCTCATACGGCGAAAAAACAGGGATAAAAAAGGATGAAGAACAGGCTGCTTATATCAGGCAGCAATCCGATTGTGCAGATGGGAAACCATAAAGAAGGATTATCATCTTGCAATATTAAACAGAATCCATTATAATGTGCGCAGGACAACGAAGTTCAAATTAGGCTTCGTTGTCCTTTTTGCATTGCTAAGGAGGCGGGATATAAGATGGCAGTTACGTTGCGGCAGTTATATGAGGATGTAAAAACAAAAGAGGATATCACGCTTGTTGCCGGGGAGCAGGGACTCGACCACACAGTCCGCTGGGTACATATGGTAGAAGGGACCGAGATATCTTCTTTTTTGGAAGGGGATGAGGTAGCGTTTACAACCGGGATTGCACTAAAAGATATGGAGGGCCTGCTGGAACTGGCTGTCCTCAACCAGAAGCGGCAGGCGGCCGGAATGGTCGTCAATCTGGGGCCTTATATTAAGGAAATCCCGGCAGAAGTCCTTGCTTTTGGAAATGAAAACGGTTTTCCTATCTTTTCCGCACCCTGGCGGGTCCATATGGCAAATATCATGCGTGAATTTACCAGGCAGATCCTTCTGGATGATATGAGAGGCCTGGAAGTGGAAGCTGCTCTAAAGAATGCTTTCTTTTTGCCGGACCATACAGAGCTGTATCTGCCGGTATTAAAGAAGCATGGATATAAACCGGAATGGCTGTACTGCGTGACGGTCATTGAAATCTGGGATAGGGAAGGGCTTCGCCCTAAACCGGAGCTGCTAAAAAAACTGGTGCATTTCAGTTCGGATTTTTTTCGGGTCCGCCAGAGATATACTGCTGTCATAGAGAATGAAGGGGATATCATTGTCCTTTTCTGCAATATGACAGAAGAACAGGCGGAAGGACGGATGTCAGACTTCACCAAAAAGCTGCATGGCAGGCCGTTTTCAGACTTTGGACTCTCATGCTATATGGGGAGCGGAAGCACAGTGGGCGGCGCTTACAGGCTGGGGGAATCTTTTGAACAGGCAGAACGTGTAAAAAGCCTCCAGAAAAAGAGGGGGCAGAAAAATACCCCTTTGTCTTATTCTAGGATGGGGGCATACAAATTGTTCCTTTCTTTGAAGGAAGAAGTGCGGGAGGAATACTATACCGAAACACTGGGCTGCCTGGAAAAGTATGACCATATAAATGAGACGGATTATCTTTATTTCCTGAAAAAATTCTTTGAACTGGGCTGCAGCACGCAGGAGGCCGCCGCCCGGCTTCACCTGCACCGAAACTCTGTGGCTTACAAACTGCGTAAGATTGAAGAGATTATTCAGATGCCTGTAAATGAGCCATACAGCCGAACAAAGATTATGATAGCCCTTATGCTGCAGGAAATTCAATGACGTGATCCCTGATCCTGACGTATAGCCTCTGCCTTTTGTAGATTCTTGCACAAAAAAAGACAGGAGGCTGGCCATGTTACATGAAATAATGTTCCAAATCATTTTATTTTTGTCCAACACCATCCAGACGATTACCGGGTTTGCAGGCACGCTGCTGGCTATGCCCTTTTCCATAGGGCTTGTGGGAGTGGAAGAGGCAAAGGCGGTTCTGAACCTCTTTACGTTAGCAACATGCCTCGTCATCACGCTCCAGAACCGACACCAGATTCAGTATGGGATCCTTCTGCGGATTGTTTGTGGCATGGCGGCCGGAATGCTGGCCGGGATCTGGCTTTTTGACAGGCTGCCCCTGCAGATGCTGCTGAAGCTTTATGCTGTACTGGTGATCCTGGTGGCGCTAAAAAAATTGCTGTTTAAAAAAGAAATACCCCTTCCGTCCTGGATGATGCTTTTTGTAGTGTTTGCTTCCGGCATCATACATGGTATGTTTTTGTCCGGCGGTGCGCTCCTGGTAGTCTATGCGGTCACAGTCCTGAAGGATAAACAGGAATTTCGCGCTACTATGGCTCCGGTGTGGGTGATTTTAAACGCCCTTCTGATGCCGGCCCATTATCAGGCAGGATACTATACTGTACACAACTTGTCTGCCGCGGCAGTCAGCACCCTGCCGCTGGTCTTGTCAATCGCCCTGGGCAATTACCTTTACCGCAAGATCAGTCAGAAACATTTTTTGACGATCACATATATTCTGCTGATCATCTCCGGTGCCTCTTTACTGCTTTGAGTCTTATACCGTATGCTGTGGTTCCTGTGCACATGCACAAAAATCTTTGTCATTGTGAACCTTGTATCCATTTTCTGAAAAGGTTAAGATAAGCTCAGCAAGAAAATACAAAAGGCAGAGACAAAGGTGTCAGTTACGGATATGCAGTCCGGAACCGGCGCCTTTCTTTGTTGTTTGGCGCATGCGAAAGGAGAATAGATCATGAGTTTAACAGGAAAAGAAGTAGCAGATATGCATCAGCAGTACATTATGCAGTCATGGAATAAAGCAGGGGGCGAGGCAGTACCGGTAAAAGAGGCAAAAGGGATTTATTTTTGGGATTATGACGGCAAAAAATATGCAGATATGTCCTCTCTGCTAGTATGTTCCAATCTGGGGCACAGCCTGCCGGAAATCACAACGGCCATCCAGAAACAGGCAGAGCTGATGTGCTTCATGTCTCCTGCCTATGCATCAGAACCCAAGAGCCTGCTTGCGAAAATGCTGGTAGAGGCGGCAGGGGAAGAGACCTTTAAGAGGGTGTTCTTTACCAATGGCGGGGCAGAATCCAATGAGAATGCGATTAAAATGGCACGGATTGTGACCGGCAGGACGAAAATCTTCTCCTGCTACAGGAGCTATCACGGGGCAACCCTGGCCGCTTCCAACGCCTCAGGTGACTGGCGCAGGTTTGCCGCTGAGATAGGAGGGGCGAATGGGTTTGTGAAATTCATGAACCCGCAGATGTACCGGGATGGATATACTTATGGCGTGGATGACGAGAAAGTGACGAAGAAAGCGTTGGCGGAGCTGGACCTGCAGTTAAGATATGAAGGAACGCAGAACGTAGCGGCAGTCCTGATGGAGTCGGTCGTGGGAGCCAACGGGGTCATCCTTCCGCCAAAAGGATACATGGAAGGGATCCGGAAACTGTGTGACCAATACGGCATCCTGATGATCTGTGATGAAGTAATGGCAGGCTTTTTCCGTACCGGGAAATGGTTTGGATGGCAGAATTTTGATTTCAAACCGGATATGATCACCTTTGCCAAGGGTGTGACCTGCGGCTATGTACAGCTGGGAGGGGTAATTGTGAATGAACGGGTGGCCACTTATTTTGAAGAGAACGTCCTCCCCTGTGGGCTGACCTACTCCGGACATACTCTTGCCTGTGCGGCCGGTGTGGCAGCCATGAACTACTACAAAGACCATGAAATTGAGAAGCATGTATCTGATATGCACACCATTGTGGCTCCTTTCATGGATGAGATGGCAAAGAAGCATGCCTGCATCGGGGAAGCAAGGTGCATCGGGCTGTTTGGCGCACTGGAGGTTGTCAAGAATAAAGAAACCAGAGAGCCTATGCAGGAATACGGAGTACCCGGCCCGTGGATGCCGTGGATTTTTGCTGAATTAAAAAAACGAGGCTTCGCAACGTTCGGAAGGGAAAACTTCATTGAAATCTGCCCGCCCCTTATCATTACAAGACAGGAGCTGGAGGAGTATCTTCCAATTTTGGATGAAGTGCTGACTATGGTGGATGAAAAGATTGCATCTGGAGAGATCCAGTGATGAGGGGAGGTATTTTATGAATTGGGAATATCTACAGCCAGTTAAGATCTGGTTTGGTGACGGCAGCAGAAAAAGGATCAGAGAGGCAGCCAAGGCTATAGGATGCAAAAATGGGCTTTTGGTCAGTGACCCGTTTTTCCTTTCCAGCGGCCTTGCAGAGCAGCTGTTATCTGAAAGCGGCGGAGTGCTGACCGGGATATATGGGGAGGTATCACCAAACCCGGATGTGAAAGAGGTGGATACCTGTGCAGCGATTATCCGCAAAAATAAACATGGATTTGTAGTGGCACTGGGCGGCGGAAGTGCACTTGACTGTGCGAAGGCGGCTGCCAGCATCTGTATGACAGAGGATTCCATACGAAAATACCATGGGACAGGAGTGGCAATGCCTCAGGAGCATCTCCCGCTCATTGCAATTCCCACCACAGCCGGGACCGGCAGCGAAGTGACCTGCGTGTCTGTACTTACCAACCACGCAGAGGGAGAAAAATCACCTATCGTGTCGGATGGTTTTTATCCCACTCTGGCACTCATAGATCCGGAACTGACTTATTCTATGCCGCCGGGTGTGACAGCCAGTACAGGAATTGATGTACTCTGTCATGCACTGGAGGGCTTTTGGAGCAAAGGGCATCAGCCAGTATGCGATGCTCTGGCCAGACATGCGTGCAGGCTGGTTTTTACATATTTAGAGAGAGCCTGCATGAATGGCAGCGATAAAGAAGCCCGTGAAAAGATGGCTGAAGCGTCTTTGATCGCTGGAATGGCATTTACGCTGCCAAAAACAACGGCATCCCATGCGTGTTCTTTTCCACTGACCAACCTGTATCATATCCCGCACGGGGAAGCCTGTGGGCTTACCATTGATTATTTTGCGAAAATAAATGCGGAAGCGGAGAGCAGGAGACTGGAAAGTTTTGCGGATGATTTGGGTTTTGACGGTGTAGAGGGGATGGCAGAAAAAATACGCAGCCTGAAAATGAAACTTGGGCTTCGGACAGATTTAAAGGATCTAAACTTGACGCAGGAGCAGATTGAGGAATTGATAAGAATCAGCAGACATCCCAATCTTTATAACAACCCTGTGGAGATTACGGATGATATGCTCAGGGAAATGTATTACCGCATGGCATGTGGCAGCTGATCCGGAAATTCTGCCAATAGGGAGAGTCTCTTGTATAAACATGGTAGTTGTGATATAGTATAGACGAAAAAGACAAAGGAGTCTGGGTTTATGCCCAGGCTCCTTTTGTCGTAGAAGGAAAGGAGTTTTTTAGATGAAATTGATTACGGCAATCGTCCGGCCGGAAAAGGTCATGGATGTTATCAAAGCACTGGAAGAGGAAGGATATTATGCATTCTCGAAATGGTCTATATCCGGAAGAGGCAGAGAGAAAGGGATACAGGTGGGGGATGTGCTTTATCAGGAGATGGCAAAAACCATGCTGTATGTCACAGTCACAGATAAAGAAAAGGATGAGGCAGTGGACATCATAATCCACAGTGCCAAGAGCGGCCAGCATGGTCATTTTGGTGATGGAAAGATTTTTGTTTCCAACATAGAGGAAGAGTATACGATCAGCGAAGAATCCAGAGATGAGGATTGAGTGTGACAAGAAAGAAGGGATGGTATGGAAAGAAAGAAGAGAGCAAAGTTAAAGAAATCTATGGGGCCGGGAGCCATCTGGGCGGTTGCAGTCGGATCCATCATTGGCTGGGGCTGCTTTATACAGGGTGGTCTGTGGACGGAGCGGGCCGGGGGCACGCTGCCGCTGTTGCTGGGATTTTTGGCAGGCGCCCTTCTGATGATCGTGGTGGGATACAGTTATTCCTACATGATCGCAAAATTCCCGGTTGCCGGCGGGGAATTTGCCTATGCTTATAAGGGATTTGGACGGACGGCATCTTATGTCTGTGGCTGGATGCTTTCTCTGGGCTACCTGTCTATTGTCGCGTTAAACGCTACAGCCCTTCCGGTGCTGGCATCTTACATTTTTCCGGGTGTATTCACCAGAGGCTATCTGTATACCATCGCGGGATATGATGTATATGCGGGAGAAGTGGTCCTTGCCGTATTTTTCATTGTCCTGTTTGGGGTCATGAATTACCGGGGAGCAAAATCAGTTGGCAATCTACAGCTGGTCATGGTGCTTGTCATGTGTGCGGCTGTCCTGGTTTCAGTAGCCGGAACCGTATTGACAGGCCACTTTGATGCATCCAATCTGCAGCCGGCTTATGGGGCAGGGAAATCTTTGAAAGACGGGTTCATATCCATTCTGGCGCTGGCACCGTTTTTATATGTCGGATTCGACTGCATTCCACAGGCGGCAGAGGAATATGATTTTCCACCTCAGAAATGTAAACTGCTGATCATCACAGCATTGATCGTAGGGGCTGTGATCTATGGAGCTATGGCGCTGGTCACCGACTGTGTGATCCCGTGGCAGGATGTACTGTCTTTAACAGATGCAGATGGGATACCTGTGAAGTGGCATACTGGTGCAATCTTGGAAATGACAATGGGAAGGCTGGGTGTAGGCTTTGTAGTGATCGCAGTATGCATGGGAATATTCACAGGAATGAACGGCTTTTTTATGACGTCCAGCCGTCTGCTCTTTGGAATGGCGAGGGCTAAAATGCTGCCTTCTGCATTTGAGAAGATCCATCCCAAACATAAAACTCCGTCTGCTTGTGTGGTGTTCACGATGATTGTCTGCTGTGTATGCCCATTTTTCGGGAGAGAGGTCATCGGATGGGTGGTTGACATGTGTTCGGTAGGTACTGCCTTCGGGTATTTCTTTACCTGTGCAGGCGCCTTTATCTTATTAAAAAAATATGGCGACCCCACAGATACAAACCGTATCCATCCGGCGGTTGCCATGACAGGATGTGTCTTCTCTGTAGCAATCCTTCTGCTTCTGGTGATCCCGGGATCGCCGGCTTTCATGGCAGCACAGTCCTTCGCTGCACTGATAGTATGGATCCTGATGGGAACTGTTTTTTACCTGTGCTCCAGAAGAAGTTTTGTAAACATCACGAAACGGGAGATGGACTATCTGATCCTTGGAAATGTGCAGGTCGTAAGGGGGATGAGAAAAGGAAAGGGCAGGGAACATGCCGTGCAGGGGAATTTGGTGAATCCTAAAATATAAAACGACGGACCTTTCTCAGCCTTTGCTGTAACTTTAAGCCTCGGGGATACTTCCGTCAACGAAAGCTGTTTTCTAGTAATGGAGGGCAGACAGGATATAAAAATAATATTTAGAAGCATTGCATTTTAAGAATAAAAATGCAGTGCTTCTTTTTTGTTTTTCATTCTGTTATAATGATATAAATTAGAAACTGCAGGGAGATAAGGTGCGAAACAAGATATAATAATTACTTTTTATGTTGAGGCAATCAATAAACAAAATTTTCCACTTATAATTAATTTGAATTTAGGAGAATCCTATGGAAAAGTATTTTGAATTTTTAAAATCAGGTGGGGCAGATATTGCCATTAAAATTTGTGCTAATAGTATTCAAACAGCGGCATGGACAGTATACCGTTGCAAGTTTGGGTGTGATACGTATGGAAGGTCGCATTGCTGTCCGCCAAATTCACCTACTTGGGAGGAAACACAGCGTATTATTGAATGTTTCCAATATGCAATTAAACATCCACACAACTGGCATCTGCAACCCCAAAGATAGCCAGCACATCCCTGTTACCCCTTTTCAGAAGTGTTCTGCATCCATGTTTTATGATCCAATCGGTATATTCATTTTTCCCATACCAATCCCTTGCAGTTTGTACCACAAGGTCAGGATGGGTTTTGGAGATATCGTTCAGATTATTGGCCACGCTTTTGCGGACATAAAGTGATGGGTCTTCTTTCAGTTGTTCTAAAATACCGAGCACTAATGTGGGGGCTTTTTTAAAGCTGGTCAGTGCTTGTCCCCACGGCAGCGCAGGACGGCAGCCCTCACTGGCAAGCCGTCTAACATGTTCATTGTCATGCTCCGCCCATATGGACATCTGCGCCATCATACGCTTTTCATGGTTTATAATAAATGACCTTACGGCAAACTCTGCGGTTGAGTATTGGGTGTATCTCTCTAATGCAGCAATTGACAAATCCCAATGGCGCTCATCCTGCCCATAGACTTCAACAAAATCCGGGAAATAAATGAGTGCATTGTCATGAAAGCCTGCAGGATACCCTGCAGCAACCTGATCAAGGATAGCAAGCGCCTGTTCATAATCAGAAGGCAAATATTTCCCCAAATTTGTAGTGATTTGCCGCATACGGCCTTTCAGCGCTAATGCATCCCAGGTTTTATCTATAATGTCACTTACAAAATCACTGGCCTGAAACGAAGGATATACAGCCTTAATTCGTAAAGACAATTCATGAATTGAATTGGCATTATAATATTTGTCTTTCATTAATTCGGGCATTTGCTTTCTCCTTTTATCTGATACATCTTTTTCGATGAAATTGGACATATAATATCTTTTATTTTAATATCCGCGTGTGGATATGTCAAATAACGCAATCCGAAAATGTATTAAGGGTGGCTTATGGTGTCATTGATCTTACATATCTACTTGAAGTTCTTCCTCAAAATGTATATAATATCTAAGATTGCATCAATACAGGATTTACAGAAAATCATCCTTCTGTATCGAGCAGTGTTGCATAATGCGGAATAATTATGCATAGTAGTGTAGATTTGAAAAAAAGTGCTATTTGTGACCTACCCCCTGTTTTTGACTCATTATACATCGAAATGTATAAATGTACAGTGCGAATAAGGATATAAATATCATTTGAAAAGAGAGAAATTTTATCTTTACAAGGCAACTTCAAATTTGTGGAATAGCAACAAAAGTGAGAGGAAAAATATGAGAAAACTAGCTTTAAGTGATGAGATATTACTAAAAATTGAAAAACCGGCCCGCTATATTGGGAATGAGGTGAATTCGGTAAATAAGGACGTAAGTAAGGTGGACGTGCGGTTTGCCATGTGTTTCCCGGATGTCTATGAAATCGGGATGTCCCATCTGGGTATCCAGATCCTGTATGATATGTTCAACAGGCGGGAGGATGTATGGTGTGAACGCGTGTATTCCCCCTGGCTTGATCTGGACAAGGTGATGAGAGAAGAAAAGATTCCTCTGTTTGCGCTGGAATCACAGGATCCGGTTAAGGATTTTGACTTTTTAGGTATTACCATCCAATATGAGATGTGCTATACAAATATCCTGCAGATTCTGGAACTGAGCCAGATTCCGATGCATGCAAAGGACAGGACATGGGAGCATCCGGTTGTAATTGGCGGCGGCCCGTGTACTTATAATCCGGAACCACTGGCAGAATTTTTTGACATCTTTTATATTGGGGAAGGCGAAACTGTTTACGATGAGCTTCTTGATCTGTATAAGGCAAGCCGCGCCAGAGGTGACAGCCGCGAGGAGTTTCTTGTAAAGGCGGCAAATATCGAAGGGCTCTATGTTCCAATGTTCTACGAGGCAAAATATCATGAAGATGGGACTTTGAAATCATTTGGCCCTGTCAGGGAAGGTATTCCTTCTATAATAAAGAAACAGGTCGTAATGGATATGACAAAAGCCGTGTATCCGGAAGCACCGATCGTTCCCTTCATAAAAGCAACGCAGGACAGAGTTGTTCTGGAGATCCAGAGGGGTTGTATACGTGGATGCAGGTTCTGCCAGGCCGGAATGCTGTACCGCCCTACCCGTGAGAGGGGCGTCGATACCCTGAAAGAATATGCCAAAGTTATGCTGAAGAATACAGGTCATGAAGAGATTTCACTCAGTTCTTTGAGTTCCAGCGATTACTCTCAGTTGAAGGAACTGGTTGACTTTTTAATCGAAGAGTTTAAGGGGGAGGGCGTAAATATTTCATTGCCTTCACTGCGTATCGATGCCTTTTCACTTGACGTTATGAGCCAGGTGCAGGACATCCGGAGGAGCAGCCTTACGTTTGCTCCAGAGGCAGGTTCCCAGCGCCTGCGCGATGTTATTAATAAGGGCCTTACGGAGGAAATCATTTTGGATGGCGCGGGACAGGCTTTTGAAGGCGGGTGGTCTAAAGTAAAGCTGTATTTTATGCTTGGACTCCCGACAGAGACAGAGGAAGACATGAAGGAGATTGCCCGCCTTGCAGATAAGATTGCCCGCCGGTATTATGAGATTCCGAAAGAAGAAAGGCATGGAAAGTGCCAGATCACGGCAAGTTCGTCATTCTTCGTACCGAAACCGTTCACACCTTTCCAGTGGGCATCCATGTGTACAAGTGAAGAATATATTCACAGGGCTTACGTTGTGAAGCATGAATTTCAGGAACAGCTGAACCGGAAGAGTCTGAAGTATAACTGGCATGAAGCGGATGTAACGGTGCTGGAAGGTGTATTCGCCCGCGGGGACAGGAAGGTCGGGAAAGTGATCGAGGAGGCATACCGGCTGGGCTGCCTTTATGATTCGTGGACGGAATCCTTTCACAATGAACCCTGGATGGAGGCGTTCGGCAATATGGGGGTAGATATTGAATTCTATACAACCCGGAAAAGAGAGCTGGACGAACTGCTGCCCTGGGACTTCATTGATATTGGAGTCAGCAAGCAGTTTTTGAAAAAGGAGTGGGAGCGAGCTGAATCAGGAACTGTTACACCGAACTGCCGGATGCAGTGTTCTGGCTGCGGGGCCGTACAATTTGGAGGGGGTGTCTGCTATGAAGGCAAGAATTAAATTTAAAAAATATGGGGCTTTGAGATTCATTGGACACCTTGATGTAATGAGGTTCTTTCAGAAGGCGATGAGGCGGGCCGGGATTCCGATTGCGTTCACAGGCGGATACAGCCCGCATATGATCATGTCGTTTGCAAGCCCGTTGGGAATCGGACTTTCCAGTGACGGAGAATATTTTGATATTGAATTAAAAGAGCCCATATCCAGCCATGATGCTGTCAGACAGCTGAATCAAGTGATGGTAGATGGAATGGAAGTGGTCAGTTTCCGGCAGATTGCCGAAGAAAAGAAGATGACCGGTATGGCAATCGTAGCAGCAGCCGATTACCGGACAAGACTCACCAAGGGGACACTTCCGGATGACTGGAGGGAAAAGATAGCAGCATTCATGGAACAGCCGGAAATCTGTATCATGAAACAGACGAAGCGCAGTGAGAAGGAAGTGGATATCAAACCGTTGATCTACCGGCTGGAAGCGGAGGGCGATTCTGTTTATATGCAGGTCGCATCGGGCAGTGTGGAAAACCTGAAACCGGGACTTGTAATGGAAGCTTTCTGTGGCTTCCTGGGAATAGATCCGGCTGAGACAGACTTTGCACACCACAGGCTGGAAATGTATGCGGATATGGGAACAAACGGCGATCGCAGGCTTGTAACACTGGAAGATATGGGGACAGAAATTTACGGAGAGGAAAATAAAAATGATTTCACGGAAAATCCTCATGATGAAAGAGGAAGATAAGATCTGGATGTTTCTTTTGGAAGATGACGAGATAGTGGAAATACATTGTGAACCGGCCGGAGACGGGGCTGTGAAGCAGCATGTCATCGGAAACATATACGTTGGAAAAGTGAAGAATATTGTAGCGAATATCGGGGCCGCTTTCATTGAAATTGAAAGCGGCGTTGAGTGTTATTATGATATCAGTCAGGCACCGAATGCCATTTTTACAAAGAAAATAGGCAAAAAGCCCCTCTGCATCGGAGATGAACTGATTGTACAGATCAGCAAAGAGGCAGTCAAGACGAAAGCGCCTACGGTGAGCAGTAATTTGAGCTTTACAGGCAGGTATGCAATCCTGACGACCGGAAATACAAGGATCGGAACATCCTCAAAACTGCCGAAGTCTCTCAGGGAAGAACTGAAGGAACAGCTGCGGCCCCTGAAAAACGAAGAATATGGGCTGATTATCCGGACGAATGCAAAAGATGCCGATTTTTCTGCTGTTTTGAGAGAGATAAAGGAACTAGAAAGCAGTTTTCAAACCCTTAGAAAGACAGCGGGGTCCAGAACCTGCTTTTCCTGCCTGCAGCATGCGCCTAATACTTATATCACAGACCTGAAAAACGTTTATACAGAAGGCCTCACGGAAATCGTAATTGAGGGTGCAAAGCTCTACGAAGAAGTTAAGGAATATTATGAAAAAGAACAGCCGGAGGATCTCACAAAACTGAGACTCTATGATGACAGCAGCCTGCCGCTTGCAAAGCTGTATAATACGGAAACGACTTTAAGCCGCGCACTTGGGGAAAGAGTATGGCTGAAAAACGGGGCCTATCTGATCATCCAGTATACAGAGGCACTGACGGTGATTGACGTGAATTCCGGAAAATGTGTTGCGAAAAAGAATCCGACAGACACTTATCTGAAGATTAACATGGAAGCGGCAAAAGAAGTGGCGAAGCAGATGAGAATCAGGAATCTTTCAGGCATTATTATTGTTGATTTTATTAATCTGGATGATGAAGATGCTACGAAAGAACTGCTCAGGGCATTCCGGCAGTATCTGGTAAAAGACCCGATTCAGTCAACGCTGGTTGATGTGACGGGGCTGCAGCTTGTCGAGGTGACGCGGAAAAAAGTTCGAAAACCTTTACATGAAAGCATTGGAAGGTGATTTTTTTATATCATTTTTATTGATTGTATCCTTGTATACAATCAATAAGGAGAAAATTTGAACTAGCATATATTCTTTCGAAAGATAGCTTTTAAAATGTATACAATAATACAATTTAAATTCTTGATAAAGTATATACTTTGAAATGAGGATTTGAAATTAAAATGGATTGTATACATTCATACAATTGCCAAACAACTTAGGAAACTGCCTGCACAAAAAAGGAGAAACAGGTGATGGAATATATTCCTGCAAAGACAATCATTACCCGTTCAAAAAAGCCTGAAGCCTGGTTTGGAACGGAGTATAATATGAATATATATAAAGGCTGCTGTCATGGCTGTATATATTGTGACAGCCGTTCAGAATGTTATGGTGTATCTTCATTTGATACAGTACGGGCAAAGGAGAATGCACTCCAGATTATCAGGGACGAGCTGCGCAGAAAAACAATGCGTGGAGTGATCTCTACCGGGGCCATGAGTGATCCTTACAATCCTTTTGAAAAGAAGCTCGAACTGACAAGGCATGCGTTGGAACTATGCAATGCATTTGAGTTTGGAATCGCAATAGCGACGAAGAGCGTACTGCTTGAACGGGATATTGATGTATTAAGTGATATCAGGGAACATTCACCGGTTCTGTGCAAGATCACGATCACAACATCGGACGATGCGCTTTCTAAGAAGCTGGAACCGGGTGTACCGGTGTCTTCCGAGAGGTTTCGGCTGATCCGTAAACTCTCGGATCAGGGAATATATACAGGTATACTTCTGATGCCGGTGCTTCCTTTTATTGAAGACACAGATGAGAATATTTGTGAAATCGTGCGCATGGCAGGAGAAGCCGGGGCCAGATTCATTTATCCGGCATTCGGGATGACACTGCGTGATAACCAGAGAGAATGGTATTATGAAAAGCTGAACTGCCTGTTTCCGGATAAAGACCTGGTAACGCGGTATCAAAAGCGTTTCGGGAATTCTTATGAATGCAGGAGTCCCAGGGCCCGGCAGCTCTGGAGAGTGTTTGAAGAAGAGTGTAAAAAGGCGGGGGTCCTGTATAGAATGAAGGATATTATATCAAGCTACAGGCGGCCTTATAAGGTTGAACAACTCAGCTTGTTTGACCTGTAGAAAAACGGTGGGGCCGGAATTACATTTAGGAGGAATCATGGGCAGGAAAGAATTGAAAACAAATGCGATGCGTATACTTGACAGACTTAAGATCCCTTATTCATATGAGACATATGAATGTGAACAGTTTGTAGACGGGGTCAGTGTTGCTGATAAGGCAGGGCTGGCACATGAATTAGTATACAAGACGCTGGTCACAACCGGAAAGAGTAAAGAACACTATGTATTTGTCATTCCGGTAGAGGCAGAACTGGATCTGAAAAAAGCGGCAAAGGCAGTGGGGGAGAAATCTCTGGAGATGCTGCCCGTTAAGGAGATTACCGCGGTCACTGGGTATGTCAGGGGAGGCTGCACGGCAATCGGGATGAAAAAATCTTTTCCTACTATAATAAATGAGACAGCAGAGCAACTCGGACAGATCTATGTCAGCGGCGGCAAACTCGGCATGCAGCTGAGACTTTCACCGGAAGATTTAAGAAAGGCATCGAATGCAAAGTATGCAAATGTAATCTTCTGATTTTGCATAAAAGTATCTAAAAATGAGGAATTGGTGCATAAAATGCAGGATGTCCTGTAAAAAAATGCAAAAAAATCAAGAATAAGAGATTTACAAGCGGGTTCAGGTGGGGTATAATAATGTACCGAGAACGCGAAAAAAGTAAGGTATTCGTTACTGCGAACGCCCGCAGGGTGTGAACAGTAACATGGATTCCCTTTATAGGATATTGGAGGAAAAGAGGAATGAAAAAAGTAGTCAAATTTGGAGGAAGTTCTTTGGCAAGTGCCGAGCAGTTTAAGAAGGTAGGAGAAATCATCCGTTCCGACGGGTCCAGAAGATATGTCGTACCATCTGCACCGGGAAAACGCTTTTCGAATGATACAAAAGTAACCGACATGCTTTATACCTGTTACGGCGCCGCAATGAAAGAAAAGAATTTCACTGATTTACTTTCTGCAATCCAGAACAGATATAATGAAATTATAGAAGGATTGAATCTGACTCTTTCCCTGGATAAGGACTTTGAAATCATCCGCGAAAATTTCGGCAAAAAGGCAGGCAGGGATTATGCAGCATCCAGAGGAGAGTATCTGAACAGTAAGATCATGGCAGCATACCTTGGATTCGAATTCATTGATGCTGCTGAAGTGGTCCGCTTTAATGAGGATGGTTCTTTTAATGACGATGTGACGAATACACTATTATCCGGGCGCCTTGATAAGACGGAATATGCTGTCATACCCGGATTCTACGGGGCAAAAGAAGACGGGACCGTAGTTACCTTTTCAAGAGGGGGATCTGATGTAACGGGCTCTCTCGTTGCTCTTGCAGCATCAGCGGACCTGTATGAAAACTGGACCGACGTATCAGGATTTTTGATTGCCGATCCGAGAATCGTTAAGAATCCGAAGTCTATCGAGACAATTACCTATAAAGAACTAAGGGAGCTGTCTTACATGGGGGCGAGTGTGCTCCATGAAGACGCCATTTTCCCGGTAAGGAAAGCAGGAATCCCGATCAATATCCGCAATACAAATGCCCCTCAGGATAAGGGTACACTGATCGTGGAGGGTACATGCAGACAGCCGAAGTATACGATTACAGGTATAGCGGGCACAGATGGATTTGCCTCCATTACAGTTGAGAAAGCAATGATGAACTCGGAGATTGGTTTCTGCCGCAAGGTGCTTCAGGTGTTCGAGGAGAATGAAGTTTCCATCGAGCATATGCCTTCCGGAATTGATACAATGACTATCTTTGTACACAAAGATGAGTTCGAGGAGAAGGAACAGCAGGTACTTGCAGGCATTCACAAGGCTGTCGATCCGGATCATATTGAGCTGGAATCTGATCTGGCACTGATTGCCATTGTGGGACGCGGCATGCGCGCGACACGCGGAACTGCGGGAAGGATTTTTTCGGCGCTGGCACACGCGCACATCAATGTCAAGATGATCGACCAGGGGTCCAGCGAGCTGAACATCATCGTAGGTGTCAGACACGATGATTTCAAAAATGCAATCCGTGCTTTATACGAGATTTTTGTATTGACACAAATTTAAAGGAAGGTATTTAACTTATTATGAACATTTTGTTCTTCTTAAAACCGAAAATTGAAGTTGCATACATATATGATGACTGTACACTGCGTCAGGTACTGGAAACGATGGAGTATCACAAATATGCATCCATCCCCATGCTGAACAGGCAGGGGGAATTTGTAGGTACGATCACGGAAGGCGACCTGCTCTGGGGGATCAAGGACTATAAGAATCTGAGCATCAAGGATGCCGAGACGGTCTTTATCCGCGATTTCCCGCGCAAAGCGAGATTCGACGTGGTAGCTGCTGATGCAGACATGGAGGATCTGGTCAAAAAAGCGATGAACCAGAATTTTGTGCCTGTTGTGGATGACCAGAATAAGTTTATCGGGATCATTACACGCAGAAGCATCATAGAGTATTGTTATGATAAGCTGAATGACTGTGACAAATAACAGAGGTACAACATGATAGACTTTCATACACACATTTTTCCTGATAAAATTGCAGGTAAGACATTAGAATTTTTAAGCTCCAGATGTAAGACGATACCATTTACAGACGGGACTGCCAATGGCCTTAAGCAGTCTGCCGAAGAGTCCGGAATGGATATTTCCGTTGCCCTTCCTGTAGTGACGAATCCGGCACAGTTTAAAAGTATCAACCGGTTTGCAGCACAATTTCTGGAGGGGCGGATTCTGTCTTTTGGCGGAATCCACCCGGAAAGCGCAGATTATAAGGCCGAGCTGAGAGAATTAAAGAATATTGGTTTCAAAGGGATTAAGCTGCATCCAGCCTATCAGGAGACGATGTTTAATGATATCCGTTACAAGCGTATTGTGTCTTACGCATCAGAGCTGGGACTTATCATTACCGTTCATGGCGGGTATGATCCGGGATACCCGGATTGTATTTACTGTACCCCGCAGATGGCGGCAGAGGTGATTGATGAGGTATGCCCTGAGAAAATGGTGGCTGCCCATATGGGAGGCTTCAAATGCTGGGATGACGTAGAACGATTTCTTGTTGGAAAGCAGGTATATCTGGATACAGCGGTTGTCTTCGGTGTAATCAATGATATGCAGTTCGTACGTATTGTAAGAGAGCATGGTGTGGATAAGATCTTGTTTGCCACAGATTCCCCCTGGTCGGGCCAGGCGGAGTCAGTGGCATATTTGAAAAGCCTGCCGTTAAGCGAGGACGAAAAACAGAAGATTCTTGACGAAAATGCAAGAAAACTCTTGACTTTGTAAAAATGGATATGCTATACTACAACGGTATGCCGCACAATGAGGTTTTGAAGTTCTGCCCTGCAGACACCGTAATTGGCGAGTAATGATAATAGGAGGTGCCATATGTACGCAATTATAGCAACAGGTGGTAAACAGTACAAAGTAGCCGAAGGCGATATCATTAAAGTAGAGAAACTTGGGGTAGAAGCTGGGGAAACTTATACATTTGACCAGGTACTTGCAGTGAACAATGACAAGCTTGTCGTTGGGAACCCGACAGTAGAAGGTGCAACAGTTACAGCTTCTGTAGTTGGCGACGGCAAAGGCAAAAAAGTTGTCGTTTATAAGTATAAGAGAAAATCTGGATACCATAAAAAGAATGGTCACAGACAGCAGTATACGGCAGTAAAGATCGACAAGATCAATGCATAATCTGGTGACAGAATGATTAAGGTAACCATTTATAAAACCGACAGGCACGAATATGTGGGATTCGATGCGCAGGGACATGCCGGGTTCGCAGATGAGGGCATGGATGTCGTATGCGCAGCAGCATCTGCACTGATTATCAACACGATTAATGCAATCGAAAGATACACGGATGATGAGACGTCCGTTGTAACAGATGACTCAGAAGATGCAGATGGACTGATTCAGTTTCGGTTTGTGAATCATCCTGCACATGACGCTGAACTGCTGTTAAAGACTATGATTCTTGGATTAGAAGAGATAGAAGACGACAGCGACTATGAACCATATATTGATATTATCTTCAAGGAGGTGTAATAACCATGATGAAATTGAACCTTCAGTATTTCGCTCATAAAAAGGGAGTTGGTTCTACAAGGAACGGACGTGATTCCGAGTCTAAGAGATTAGGCGCAAAGAGAGCTGACGGACAGTTTGTAAAAGCTGGAAACATCCTTTACAGACAGCGTGGAACTAAGATTCATCCAGGCGTGAACGTAGGACGCGGCGGAGATGATACACTGTTCGCATTAGCAGACGGTGTTGTTAGATACGAGAGAAAAGGCAGAGACAAGAAACAGGTTTCTATCTATCCGGTAGCTGAATAAGCGTAGCGTATGTGGCCTCAGACCTAACAGTCTGGGGCTTTTTATTATTTCACAGGAAGTACATCTTTTTATTTCCTGCAGGCAACGGGCCATTAACGGATATTTTTATGAAAAAGTTGTATACTGGTTATTATCAAAAGTGAATTATTCATAGTAAAAATACATGCGTTATGATATAATAAAAAAGATTATGAATTGGAAAATTCAGTAAATATAGCAAGAAGAAAAGGAAATAGATATTATGTTTGCAGACAGAGCTAAAATTTTTATCAGATCCGGAAAAGGCGGAGACGGGCACTGCAGTTTCCGCAGGGAGCTGTATGTTCCAAACGGCGGGCCGGACGGCGGCGACGGCGGAAAAGGCGGGGATCTGATATTTGAAGTAGACAAGGGGCTGAACACACTTGTAGACTTCAGGCATAAAAGGAAGTATGCGGCCGAAGACGGGGAACAGGGCGGTAAGCGCCGCTGCCACGGGAAAGACGGGAAAGACCTGATTTTAAAGGTTCCGGAAGGAACCGTTATTAAAGAATCCCGATCCGGTAAGGTTATCGCGGACATGTCCGGTGAGAACAGCCGCCAGATCGTCTTAAAAGGCGGAAAAGGCGGACTGGGGAACCAGCATTTTGCCACGGCAACCATGCAGGTGCCGAAGTATGCCCAGCCGGGACAGCCGGCGATGGAATTAGAAGTGAATATGGAATTGAAAGTAATCGCGGACGTGGGACTGATCGGATTCCCGAATGTCGGAAAGTCAACGCTGCTGTCCAGAGTGACAAATGCTGATCCCAAGATTGCCAACTATCACTTCACAACCCTGAATCCGAATCTCGGGGTTGTGGATCTGGACGGTGCCAAGGGATTCGTTATGGCGGACATCCCGGGACTGATCGAGGGCGCTTCGGAGGGAGTCGGACTCGGACATGAGTTCCTGCGCCATATAGAGCGGACCAAGATGATGATCCATGTTGTCGATGCGGCCGGAACGGAGGGCCGTGACCCGATAGATGATATTTATAAGATCAATGCAGAATTAGAAGCATATAATCCGGAGATTGCCAAACGTCCCCAGGTAATCGCGGCAAATAAGACAGATCTGATCTATAGTGAGGATGAAGATCCTGTAGAAAAGCTGAAAGCGGAATTTGAGCCAAAAGGAATGAAGGTATTTGCAATTTCCGGTGTTTCAGGAAAGGGAATCTCTGAACTGCTTTACTATGTCAGTGAACAGCTTCAGAACATGGACAGTGAACCTGTCATGTTTGAACAGGAATTCTTCCCGGAAGACGAACTCATCTACGACGACCTTCCGTACACGGTCACAAAAGAGGAAGATGCTTATGTAATAGAGGGACCGAAGATCGATAAGATGCTTGGTTATACGAATCTGGACTCAGAAAAAGGATTTGCTTTCTTCCAGAAGTTCCTCAAAGATGCAGGGATTCTGGATGAACTGGAGCAGGCAGGCATACAGGAAGGCGATACAGTAAGAATGTATGGATTACAATTTGATTATTACAAGTAACAGGAGATAAGAGAGAATGACGACAAAACAAAGAGCATATTTAAAGAGCCTTGCAATGACAATGGACCCGATTTTCCAGATAGGAAAGTCCAGTATGACACCCGGCCTGACGGCCGCAATCGCGGAGGCACTGGAGGCCAGAGAGCTGATTAAGATCAGTGTGCTGCAGAATTGTGCAGACGATCCAAGGGAGCTGGCTGAGATGGTTGCAGAGCGTACACGTTCACAGGTAGTACAGGTGATCGGCAAGAAGATTGTATTATACAAAGAAGGAAAAGACGACAAGAAAAAAATTGTTCTTCCATAGGGGGATAGTATGAAGATTGGAATTATGGGGGGGACCTTTGACCCGATCCACATCGGGCATCTGCTTTTAGGGGAATTTGCGTTCGAGCAGTTTGAACTGGATGAGATCTGGTTTCTGCCAAACGGAAATCCGCCCCACAAAGATACTGACGAGATGGATACTTCACTGGTACACAGAGTATCAATGGTCAAAGCAGCGATCAAGGGTGCTCGGCACTTTAAAGTTTCGCTTCATGAGGCAAAAGAGGGAGTTCATTATACCTATAAGACTATGCTGGAGTTTCATGAATTGTATCCCGGCAATGAGTTTTACTTTATACTGGGGGCAGATTCTCTGTTTTCTATTGAACAGTGGAAGTTTTTTAAAGAAATTTTTCCTACATGTACAATACTGGCTGCGATGCGGGATGACAAAGATGTAGGGGATATGCAGAAACAGATTGCTTATTTAAAAGAGAAATATGCGGCCGACATCGAACTGCTGCGCGCACCGCTTCTTGAGATTTCTTCAACTACGATCAGGGAACGGGCTGCAAAAGGGCTTACAGTCCACTATATGGTACCTGATGCTGTGGCTGCTTATATTAAAGAACATCATTTATATAAGGAAGGTTAAAGCATGACAGATATAACAGGAATTCGCAGAAAGTTAGAGAGAAAGCTGAAACCGGACCGGTATGAGCATACGCTGGGCGTCATGTATACGGCATCTTCACTTGCCATGCGTTATGGTGAAGACATCCGTAATGCACTGCTGGCCGGACTGCTCCATGACTGTGCAAAGTTCTGTTCGGGCAAAGAGCAGATGAAGCTCTGTGACGAGTACGGCATCCGGCTGACGGAATCGGAAGTAAAGATGCCGGCCCTGATACACGCACGTCTGGGCGCATATCTGGCGGAACATGAGTATGGGATCAATGAACAGGAAATCCTCGGGGCAGTCAACTATCACACAACCGGGAGGCCTGACATGACGCTTCTTGAGAAGATTGTGTATATAGCAGATTATATTGAACCGGGACGAATGGAGATTCCGGGGCTTACAAGGGTGAGAAAGGCTGCTTTTACAGATATTGATAAGGCTGTTGCATTAAGTGCGGGATCAACTATATCTTATCTGAAAGGGGCCAGAAGAGAGATCGACCCGATGACTGTTAAGACTTATGAATTTTATTATAAAGAATCATAAAAAGTAAAGGAGATATTGTTTTATGGATCAGGCAAGAGAAATGGCACAGATCGCCTACAGGGCACTGGATGAGAAAAAGGGAGAGGATATCAAGGTCATTGATATATCAGGAGTATCTGTTCTGGCAGATTATTTTATTATTGCGAACGGAAATAATGAAAGTCAGGTTAAGGCACTGGTTGACAATGTGGAGGAATGCCTGCATAAGGCAGGATATTCACTGAAACAGCGTGAAGGATATGGAAGCAGCTGGGTACTGCTTGATTTTGCCGACATTATTGTGCATATATTTGACAAAGAAAACAGGCTGTTCTATAACCTGGAGAGAATCTGGAGAGACGGAAAAGTTGTGGATATTGACACACTATAACAGAAAATGAATCAGGGGGAAATGCTGGTGAAAAGTATATATAGAACGGGAATCAGCCTGCTGACAGCGGCGGCTCTGATGCTGACGGCAGGATGTTCTGCAGCAGATAAAAAGGAGAGCAAAAAAGACAGCCTTCTGAATGCAGAAAAACCGGTATCAATTGAGGTATGGCATTATTATAATGGTGCCCAGCAGGATGCATTCAACAAGCTTGTGACAGAGTTTAATGAAGGGAAAGGAAAAGAGCTAGGAATCAAAGTGAAAGCCTCCAGCCTCGGCAATGTTGCTGATCTGGAAGAAAATGTGATAGCCTCCATAGACGGGAAAGTAGGGGCGAAGGAGATTCCGAATATCTTCGCTGCATATGCAGATACTGCCTATGCCGTAGACCAGAAGGGAATGGCAGTTGACCTGAAGGAATACATGACCGATGAGGAAATCAGTGAATACATGGACAGTTACATCGATGAAGGAAAGTTTTCTTCTGAAGATACCCTGAAAATATTCCCGGTAGCGAAAGCGACTGAAATATTCATGCTCAATGAGACTGACTGGGAGAAATTTGCCGATGCAACGGGGGCATCTCAGGAAGATATTTCTACAATCGAAGGGATCACAGCTACGGCACAGGAGTATTATGAATGGACGGACGGCCTTACCGATACGCCGGATGACGGGAAAGCATTTTTCGGAAGGGACGCGATGGCAAATTACTTTATTATTGGTGCAAGAGAACTGGGGGTTGAAATTTTCTCTGTAAAAGACGGCAAACCAGAATTGAATTTTGATAAAGATGTCGTCCGCAAGCTCTGGGATAACTATTATGTACCATATGTAAACGGTTACTTTGCTTCTTCAGGTAAATTCAGAAGCGATGACATCAAAACAGGAAACATCCTTGCATTTGTTGGATCTTCTGCAGGAGCTACATTTTTTCCGGATCAGGTAACTCTGGATGATGAGCATACATATCCTATTGAAATGAAGGCATTAACCTGTCCGAAGTTTGAAGACGGAGAGGACTATGCGGTTCAGCAGGGAGCCGGAATGGTGGTAATGAACAAAGAAGATAAGGCGGAAATAGAAGCATCCGTCGAATTTTTGAAGTGGTTTACAGACACGGAGCGTAATATTGACTTTGCGGTTTCATCCGGTTATCTTCCTGTAAAGAAGGAAGCAAATACAAAGGAAATGATTAACCAGAAAGTGGAAAGTACGGACAGCAGTGTGCTGCAGGTTCTGGATGCATCTCTGGACCAGATTGAAAATAATACGTTATACACTACCCGTGCTTTTAAGAACGGTACGAATGCACGCAATGTCCTGGAATATTCTCTTTCAGATAAAGCCGCTGCGGACAGGGAAGAGATACTTGAACTGATTCAGGGCGGCCAGTCCAGAGCAGAGGCGGTCAGCCGATTCGATACGGATGAGAACTTTGAAACATGGTATCAGGAAACGCTTACATCTCTGTCAGCACTTGTTGAGGCTGATTAAGCAGTATCATATCTATACATCTGATTTTATTCATGGTCTGAAATGATGTTTATCATAAGTGAATACGGAAAATAAAAGGAAGGAGATGAATGAGAATGAGTATGAAGCACCGGAAGGCAAAGCCTATCTTAAAGAGAATACTGATTCCCATGATTCTCCTTACTTTATTGGAAGTATTTCTGCTCTCGGGAACATTTATTTTCGGCGGAACGATAAAGGAACTGAATCAGAACGCGCGTGGTATCGTGCAGGGGAAAGTTCAAAACAGAAGCAGTTATTTACAGAATGAGATGCTGAATAACTGGTCAAATGTATCCTACACAGCACAGCTGATCAGTGCAAAAGCAGAGGAGCTGGAGTCAGACGGTATGCTGGACCTTTCAGCAGTAGGAGATAACTCTGAAGCCTGCTATCCCCTGGTGTCACAGATTTCAGGTTACCTGATCGACATGCTCCGCTCTAATAAAGTGACGGGGGCATTTGTTGTATTTAATACAGACAATCCGGACACACTGCGCGGGGCAGACCAAATCACAAAACCTGGTATTTATTTCAGAGACCTGGACCCGGAAACGAGCCCTTCTATCCGCAACAGTGACCTGCTCATAGAAAGAGGTTCTGTAGAGCTTGTACATAGCCTTGATATTGCAACAGACAGCGCATGGAAGCCACAGTTTGTATTCAGTGCCCAGAATCCGGAAACGATGAATTTGTTCCTGAATCCCTATGAACAGGGAGTCCTGAATCCAAAGGCGGATTCTCTGACGGAACTTGGATACTGGTCAAAACCTCATACGCTGACTGACGATGATAAGGAGATGATCTCCTACACTGTTCCGCTCATAACATCAGACGGACAGGTATACGGCGTGCTTGGGATGGAGATTACACTGGATTATCTTTCTACAATGCTTCCATATGAAGAGCTGATGAATGACAGAAATGATGCCTCATATCTGTTGCTTGTCAAAAATGACGCTGACGGAACGTACCAGACTATTTTTTCATCTGACAGCAGTTGTATACCACAAGGGGAGGAACTGCATATCAGGACCACAGAAGATGGCCTTCAGTATATTGATATGGAAGAGGAAAAGTTGTTCATTGATATTGATTATCTCCAGCTGTATGATTCCAATGGCCCGTTTGAATCAGACCACTGGGGTATTGCAGGTGTAGTCAGGGAACGGGACATTACGGAATTTTCCAGACATATCCTGAATTATATTGGTGTCGCAATTTTAGTTACGATCAGTATTGGTATTGGCGGAAGTATTCTGGTCAGTTTTATGATTTCCAGACCGATCCATATTGTTTCAAGAAATATGCAGCGCATGAATACCCAGAAAAAGATTCGTCTCCCGCGGACAAATATTTTAGAGTTTGACCAGATGGAGCGCTCGATTGAGAAGCTCAGCAGTGACGTGATAGATTCTGCCACTAAGTTCGCACAGATTCTGAATAAAGCAAGTATCCGCATTGCAGGCTTTGAACTGAATATGGAGTATAATACGCTGTTTATAACGGATGGCTTCTTCCACATTTTCGGTGAAAATGATGTCCCATCCCAGACGCTGGACATTAATTTATTCATTCAGGAAATGAGTTCATTTGATATATATAAGGAAGAAGAGAATGAAAGTTACGTTCTCTACAAGATCCCTTATGGGGAAAGAGACACATACATCAGGCTGAGCTATTCAAGGCTGGAAGGCCGCAGGATCATAGGCGTGGCAGAAGACATTACGAAGACAATCCAGGAAAAGCAGCTTCTCGAACATGAACGCGACCATGACCTTCTGACCGGACTGAAAAACAGACGGGCATTCCAGCGTATCATGCAGCAGTTGTTTGCGGGAGGTGAAATGCTCCTCAAGAAAGCAGCGCTTGTTATGATTGACCTGGATAACTTAAAGCAGATTAATGATAAATACGGGCATGATTATGGAGATAAATATATACAGGCCGCGGCCGACTCTTTCCGGAAGTATACGCCTCCTGACACTGTTATTGCACGAATTTCCGGGGATGAGTTCTATATGTTCTTCTATGGATACCAGACAGAGGAGGAGATCAGCCAGAAGATAAAACTATTCAGAGAAGGAATTGCCAAGGAGTATATTATGCTTCCCCCGATGCAGCGGGTGAGACTGAAGATGTCCGGCGGTATATCCTGGTATCCGAGAGATTCAAGACATTACGAGCAGCTGCTGCAGTATTCTGATTTCGCAATGTACCAGGTGAAGCATTCGACGAAAGGCGAGATCGGCGATTTTGATATCGGAGCCTACCACAGTGAAGAATATATTTCCCAGAACCGCCGTGAACTGACTGAACTGCTGGAAAGAGAAGAAGTTGAATATTTCTTCCAGCCGATCGTGGATGCGCGTACAGGCAGAATCTTTGCATATGAAGCACTGATGCGCGGGAAAATGCCAACACTGCGTAGTCCGGCAGAGATCCTCTCACTTGCACGGGAAGAACATAAGCTCGATAAGGTAGAAGATCTTACATGGAGAATGGCCACAAGGACATACATGCAGCATATCAGGGAACATAAAATAGATGATGACTGCAAAGTATTTATCAACTCTCTGGCTGACTATAGATTGAGTAATCAGGCACTCGAACGGATTGAATCAGAATGCAGGGGCTATTTAGACCACTTTGTACTGGAAATCACAGAAGACTCAGAGACAAATAAAGAGGCGATGGATGTGAAGCGGGTGATTGTAAACAGATGGAACTCTGATTTTGCCCTGGATGATTATGGCAGCGGCTACAATGGCGAGCGGATATTGCTAGAGCTTGCACCAAAATATATTAAGATAGACAGGGAGATCATCTTCGGGATCCATCTTAATACTGACAAGCAGAAGATTGTGGAGAATACAATTTCCTATGCGAAAGAGCGAAACATCAAAGTAATTGCGGAAGGAATTGAGACAGAGCAGGAGATGAAAAAGGTGATTGAACTGGGAGCCGACTATCTTCAGGGATATTATCTGGCCCGTCCGGATGCTGAACCACCGAAGATCAATGACTATGTCCTAAATCAGATCAGAGAATTTCAAAACTAATAAGTACTGTCAGTTAAAAACATCCTGTCTGAAGAGGAATTCCGATACTGGAATTACCAATTCAGACAGGATGTTTTTTATTTCATAAGAAAGTACTCCTATTATCATGGATCATTAATTAAAAGAAACGGAAGACACCGATTACTTTGCCCAGAATGGAAACATCCTTTACAATGATCGGATCCATATAATCATTCTCTGGCTGGAGGCGGCAGACGCCTTCTTCTCTGTAAAATGTCTTGACAGTGGCTCCATCCTCTATAAGGGCCACGACCATATCCCCGTTATCTGCAGTCTGCGCCTGCTCCACAAGGACCATATCACCATCCAGAATGCCCGCATTGATCATGCTTTCACCCTTTACGGTCAGCAGGAAGGTCTGTTTGTTTGGCATGAATTCCATTGGGATTGGAAAGTAGTTCTCGATGTTCTCCTGGGCGAGCAGCGGCTCTCCGGCGGCTACACGGCCGATAAGCGGTACGTTCACAACTTCACGTCTGGTCAGATTAAAAGTATCGTCCAGAATCTCGATTGCCCTTGGCTTCGTTGGATCTCGTCTGATATACCCGTTCTTCTCCAGCGTCTCCAGATGAGAGTGGACAGATGAGGTGGACTTCAGGCTGACAGCCTCGCAAATCTCCCTGACTGCAGGCGGGAATCCCCTTTCAAGAATCTGTGACTTTATGTATTCTAATATTTCCAGCTGCTTCTTGCTGATCTTCCCCTGTGACATACACGGAACCTCCTCATATTGTTAAAGTATATCTGATATGCTGTATAAATATAGTACCATAGGTCCTGTTAAAAAGCAAACACTTGTTACGAAAATACGTTCGAAAATACTGTTTAAACTATTGACAAACATGTGTTCGTGTACTATAATCTTAACTATGAAGAACAAATGTTCGACACGGAACGAGGGATCCAAATATGCAGTATGAATCAGGGGGAGATACAGATGAGAAGCCAGAAGTGTACAAAGGTAAAAGCAGTGAGACAGGACGATGGATTAAAAAAGAGAATCCTAATATGTATTGCCACAATATTTATCATATTTGCTGCATGTGCAGTGTTTGGCAATATACGGAGTTCTGCACATGGAAGCCGTTCAGAGAATCCTGTCAATTTTAAGTACTATACAAGCATAGAGATTCAGCCAGGAGATACTTTATGGGACATTGCCAAAGCATATATAACTGAGGATTACGATTCCGTACAGGAATACGTCCAGACACTGAAAGAAATAAATTCACTGAACTCAGACAAGATTAAAGCTGGTCAGAATCTGATCGTTGCTTATAATAATACAGAATTTGTAAATTAGATACGGTATCAATATACATCCCTATGTATTGATATATAAACTCACCCAGAGGCAGCCTGCCGGAGTCATCCGCATGGCTGCCTCATCCTATGTACAAAAAGAAGTATAGTAATAGCAATATATCTATACGACAAATACCGATTTTTCCAATAGATATGGACAGAAATCCGTATATATGGTATAATTATTCTTACATTCATTCATTAAGGGGGAATTATTCAGATGTCCACACAGGATTCTAAGACATACCATGAACAGACTTACATAGATAACACATTGCGCCTCAGGGAGATCCTTAAGACGATGCCGCCTTTTGCGAAGGATTATTTTCGTGCCATTGAGCCGAAAAGCTCTGCAAAGACACGGATTTCTTATGCCTATGATATCCGTATTTTCTTTCATTTCCTGATGGAGAATAATCCGGTTTATAAGAACTATAAGATGGACAAGTTCACAGTCAAAGATCTGGAACGCATTGAGCCGGTCGATATTGAAGAATATCAGGAATATCTGAAGGTCTATAAAGGGGACGGGAACAAACAGATCACAAATACGGAAAAAGGTCTGGCACGTAAAATGTCAGCGCTTCGAAGCTTCTACGCATATTTCTTTAAGCATCAGATTATCGATAAGAACCCCACCCTGCTTGTCGATATGCCGAAGCTGCATGATAAGGCGATTATACGTCTGGATACCGATGAAGTTGCCACCCTTCTGGAATACGTGGAACACGGGGGCGATGACCTGACCGGCCAGCGCAAGGTATATTTTGAAAAAACTAAGAATCGTGACCTGGCGATCTTAACTTTACTTTTAGGCACAGGGATCCGCGTTTCTGAATGCGTGGGACTTGATATCCAGGATGTGGATTTTAAGAATAATGGTGTGAAGGTTACCCGGAAAGGCGGGAACGAAATGGTTGTATACTTTGGCGAGGAGGTCGAGAATGCACTGAAGATGTATCTCTATACAACGAGGAAGTCCACTACTGCCCTGCCCGGCCATGAAAATGCACTGTTCCTTTCTACCCAGCGCAGACGGATCGGGGTACAGGCAGTTGAGAATATGGTTAAGAAGTATGCACGCCAGATCACGCCGAATAAAAAAATTACGCCGCATAAGCTCCGCAGTACCTATGGCACCGCACTGTACAAGGAAACAGGTGATATATACCTTGTAGCGGATGTTTTAGGGCACAAAGATGTGAATACTACGAAAAAGCATTATGCGGCTATCGATGAGAACCGCCGCAGGCAGGCGGCAGGGGCTGTTAAGCTGCGGGAACCGTAAAACGCAGGCTAAAGTCCTAATATTTTCAGTATTTCCGGGTGTGGATGCTTTTCATCTGCCTGAAAGACATCCACAAAATTCTGTGCCGCGCCCCCGTCATAGAAGGCGGGAAACAGAAAACCGCATTCCGGCTTATCCGGCTCATAGTCCCCTGCCAGAGGACATACCGCACAGATAATATACTCGAAGACCTCTTCAGATTCCCCCAGCCGCTCATGGTCTGCTGCCTTGGCCGGGATATCATACCGGTCGTGGAACACAAAAACTGCATACTCATGATCTGACTGGTAGGATTCAGCTATCAGTTCATAGAAGGTTTCCATCAGCGCATCATTTTTCAGTCCGCAGGTTTTCATACCCATAAGAAGCTGCCACATGCTGCCCGGTTTCATGGCGCGATCGGGAAATCGATACCTTTTCAGATTAACATTTGTTTCCGAAAAGGGAATTGCCTTGGCAATCTTAAGGTTTTTTCCCTTTTCCTGCGGAGAAAGTTTCAGGAAATTTGTATTAAATGTCCCGTCGATTTCTCCATCCTGATCCATATAGCTCCCCGCAATTCTCGTAACAGAGGATCTTGCCTGTGTCATGCGCCGGGTTAAAGCCAGCATATCCTCCCTGTTTATCATCTCGTTGTTAATCACGTTCATTACCTCCATAGTTCTTGGTGCCTGCCCGGCACATTTATTCGAATATTGCCGCTGTATCGTATATTATCTCATATCTCCCCTCCTCTTTGCAATTCCCTGAACAATAAATTCTTAACAGTATTGGGAAATTTACGTGATGGTAACTTGACTCTCCCACTGGGGGAGGGTGTATCCTGAACATAGCAGTCCGGCGGGAGTCTTCACGCTCCTGACCTGAGAAAGCAGAGAAAGTCAGGTTATTTTTTCTATGTACTGCTATAATGAACTACAATTTACAGAAAGAAGGGAATAACATGTCTTATCAGGATCACATTATCATCAAAGGGTTAAAGCAAAATAATCTAAAAAATGTATCTTTAAAGATTCCGAAAGGAAAAATCATAGTTTTTACAGGTGTTTCAGGCTCCGGAAAATCGAGTATCGTATTTGATACGATCGCTGCGGAAAGCCAGCGTCAGATGAACGAAACCTATTCCGCGTTCATCAGGGGGAGACTTCCGAAATATAAGAAACCAAGGGTCGATTTTATAGATAATCTTTCCGCTTCTGTCATCATTGACCAGTCAAGGCTGGGTGGCAATGCTCGTTCTACTGTGGGGACCATCAGTGATATGTATTCCGCAATGCGGCTGCTGTACTCACGCATTGGGAAGCCTTATGTGGGAACTGCATCTTACTTTTCCTTTAATGATCCGAACGGAATGTGTCCGGAATGCTCGGGTATCGGTAAGATTCTGGATCTGGACATGGACCAGGTGCTGGCGCAGGATAAAAGCTGGAATGAAGGTATGGTGCAGCTTCCGGCTTTCAGTGTCAATAACTGGTATTGGAAACAGTATACACAGACAGGTCTTTTTGATCTTGATAAAAAGTGGGCGGATTATTCAGAGAGGGAAAAGAATCTTCTGTTATACGGAGCTTATGAACGCGGCGGGAAGCAGGTAAACAAGAAAATAGAAGGAATCTACAATCACCTGAACCGGCTGCTCATTAAGCGTGATTTATCGTCATCCAGCGACCGATCCCTGATGCGCCTGAATAAGCTGGTGAAAGAACGGGAATGCCCTGTATGCCGTGGGAAGCGTCTGAATGAAGCAGCACTCTCCTGCCGGGTAAACGGGTACAGTATTGATGAGATGTGTGAGATGGAATTCACCAGACTATATTCTGTCCTGAGTGAGGTCAGAGACCCGCGGGGAGAAGCAATCACAGGCAGCCTGACGGCGTCCCTGAAGCGCATGATCGAGATCGGGCTTCCGTATCTGAGCATGAACCGGGAGTCTACGACTTTATCAGGTGGTGAGGCACAACGTCTGAAACTGGTGCGTTATATGGGGAGTTCCCTCACGAATATGATCTATATCTTTGATGAGCCCAGTACGGGAATGCACCCGAGAGATGTGCACCGTATGACCGGGCTGCTAAAGAGCCTGCGCAGTAAAGGAAATACGGTCCTTGTAGTGGAGCATGACAAAGACGTCATATCAATTGCAGACGAAGTGATCGATGTCGGTCCCATGGCAGGCCGCAATGGAGGCCGGATTCTCTACCAGGGGAGTTATGAAGGACTTTTAGATTCTGGCACCCTTACGGGAAATGCCATGAAAGAATATATTCCGGTCAAAGAGTACCCGAGGAAGGCGGAGCATTTTCTGCCCGTGCGCGGGGCGGCCCTTCATAATCTGAAAAATGTATCCGTGGATATTCCGACAAATGTGCTGACTGTTGTGACAGGGGTAGCAGGTTCGGGTAAATCCAGCCTGATCCGTGATGTTTTTGCCCGGGAATATGAAGACCGGGTGGTACTTGTAGACCAGTCTCCGATTACTGCTACCGGGCGATCTACTCCAGCTACATTTTTGGGCTTTTTCGACCACATACGTAAGCTGCTTGCAGATGAAAACGGTGTGGAGGCTTCCCTCTTCTCTTTCAACAGCAGGGGCGCCTGCCCGGCCTGCAAGGGAAGGGGTGTTGTCATTACGGAGCTGGTGTTTATGGATCCGGTGACTACCGTATGTGAAGCCTGCGATGGCAGCCGGTATAGTGATGAAGCCTTATCCTACAGATATAAAGGGAAGAACATGATTGATATCTTAAACATGACAGCGGAAGAAGCGGCAGAATTCTTCAGTGACAGCAAAAAAATCCATAAGCAGCTTCAGGCAATGATCGATGCAGGTCTCTCCTATCTGACACTCGGACAGCCGCTTTCCACCCTCTCCGGTGGTGAAAGGCAGCGGGTAAAGCTTGCAAAGTATCTGGATAAGAAGGGGAATATCTACCTGCTTGATGAGCCCACCACAGGCCTGCATGCTTCAGATGTTAAAAATATCATGAAACTTTTAGATGGTTTTGTAAGGCGGGGAAATACAGTCATTGTAATAGAACATAATCTGGATGTAATGAAGCAGGCAGATTATATCATTGATATCGGTCCTGACGGCGGAACAAACGGGGGAGAGGTCGTATTTACCGGCACCCCTCAGGAAATGGCTGATAACGCGGATACGATCACAGCCAGATACCTGAGAAAATCTTTGGAGTAAATCACTGCCTCTGCTGGAAAATCCTAACGGTAAAGCACATAATTCATAATCTCCCGGCTGAAACCTGCATTAATTAGTACATCTTTCATTTCATCGGGATATTCCCGGACAGTGATTCGGTTCTTTTCGGGAAAGATGGCTTTCGTCCTGAAAGTATAGACGAACTCTTTTAGTACCTGTCCGGCATCTTTTGTATCAAAGACCCTGAGCACCTTTCCCTGCCGTTCCAGTACCATGACTGGTCTTCCTCCATGCAGGGCGACTGCGGTCCCCGGTATATTCAGAAAGGAGCAGCCCTCCCTGTGTTCCAGGACCTTCCCCCATATCTGAACCGGGTCCGCGGCATTCAGCCAGATGATCTCTTCTCCGGGACGCCCGAGTGCCCGGATAGTCCCTTCATAGTCCTCTTTTCTTATAAACTGTGCCCCTGACAGCCCTTTTATGAAATATCCTCTGCGGACACGGCCGGTAATCTCCCATATCCGCAGCAGTTCCAGTGCATTGCCCCAGTCTGCGGGGCATCCTCCGGCTGTCTGCACCATATTCTGGCGCTGGAGGAGTGAACGCCGGAAGGTTTCCCTGCACAGGACGATATTTTCCTGAAAGAATGATTCCAGCAGTTCTTCCATGCTTTCTTTTTTCCGGGGCCGGATGATATCCCATCGTCCTGCGGAGAGTGCGGCGATCCTTGCATTGACCCGCGCTCTGGGGCCAGCCTTTTTGAGTTTGTCCTGATTGAGCCACTGCCTTACCGGGACGAAACTGTCGGCACATACAAGCCCCTTCTCGGCGAGATGGATGAGAAGTTCGCGGATATCTCCTGTTACCGGAAGTTTTGATAATGCTTTCAGGAAACTTGCACCGCGCCGCCGTAATTCCCGGTAGACAATTTCTTCTTCCTCTTCCAATGTCCTGTGGCTGACGGAATCTTCAACTGTCTGCGGATCTTCCCAGTCAATGTCCTCGTACCGGCAGAAAGAAAGGGTTTTATCGGGAGACATTTTCCAGAAATAATCCCCTTCTGTGAGAAGCCTATCTAAAAGCCCCTCCCGGTATTCATGGACTCTCCTCGGAAACACGATACTCTCCCAGTATGCTGCGGGAAGAGACTGTCCGCAGAACATTTCCGCGGTCTGCTTTAACTGGTCTGTGGAGGGTGCGTTGATCCTGACCCGGTCGGCCATCAGGGCTGCATAATGTGCAGGGGGCTGTGTCACGGCCTCTGTGCGGAGATTACGCAGGGTTGCTTTTCTTGCCCGGTCGTAAAGCTTTGCATGATAATAAAGTCCTTCCGCCTCTACGATTTCCCCGTGTGCACACAGCATTTCCAGCCAATTGTCTATACAATCAGCCTGGTCCGGAATGTAGCGTTTCTGAATCTGTTCTGCGGAGAACGGGCCACGGTAATAAAGCAGCCGCCGTATCATGTGCGTGCCGGATTCCGGGTCCTGATCTGTCATGGCTTTGGCATATTCCTTGTTCTGTTCGGCTGCGATCCAGAGTCCGGGCTCGATATATTCTGCCAGCCCCCGTGCAGCCAGCTCTTCCAGCCAGCCTGATACTTCTGCGGTGACGGTGGCTGAAATGCCGGAATGACTGGGAGTTTCATACAGCTTACCTAGTTCCGGTGCAGAAATATCGCCTTCAATCATCAGGAGCGTATGGAGTTCTTCCGCGCTTGCAGGTACTTTTTTCCTTTCCCGGACACGCTTCAGTTCCTCAGCGGAAGGCTTCAGTTTTTCCATCTCGTTCAGCTCGTCATATACAGCCTGGCGAATCCCCGGCGTTGTGGGAGTATATTCATACATCTCGGCCGCTTCCACGCGCCACTGCATTGGCAGGGACATGGGGGAAGGAAGGTCCAGATATAATTCCCGCACTGCGATCCGGCCGCTTCGTACCCCGTTTAAGACCTCCAGAAGCCCGTTTATATCCCATTGGTCTTCCAGACATTCCCTCGTGGTTTCGCGCATCAGGGGGTGGTCAGGCTCACGGACCAGTGTCTCAAGCATCTCTGTACTTCTAAGTCTCTGCATCCACAGGGGCTGCCTTCCGTTTTGCCGCATCCCCATCATCAGTGCCCTTGCAGCATTATAACGGAAAGTCATGTTAAATACCGGTGTGACAGGCAGTATCGTGCGAAGTATTTCTCTGACAGTATCCGGATCGATGGAAAAAAGAATATCTTCAGGCACGGTTTCCTCCCCGTAAGAGTACAGAAGAATGCCGTCTTCCTCATCTACACAGCCGATATTGCATCCCAGAGACTTTCGGACCGCATCCTGCATAAGAAGTGAAAGCGGGGCATTGATGCGTCTTCCAAACAGTGCATGTATCATTGCCTGATGACTGCCTGTTGAATCTTTAAAATGTTCGATGACGATGGTGCGGTCATCCGGCAGTACCCCTGCGGCCTTACGCTGTCTTTCCAGAAATCCTGCGGTATTTTCCTGTGCCGCTTCATCCATCCCGAGATGCTTGAGCTCATCCTTCAATGTCCCACGCTTATCTGCGTCAGAAAGAGTCCGCATAATCCGGCCGAAGGACAGACTGGTCTTTAAATCCCTTCCCTTGAGTTCCCCTTTCCAGAATGGCAGCCGTGCCCCTTCCGCATTTGTCTGGGTCACAACCACGGTATCTTTATCCAGACTCACGATCTTCCATGCAAACGCACCCAGAATAAAACGGTCCCCGCGCTGGGATTCGTAGACGAACTCCTCATCCAGTTCTCCCACCTTGACCCCATCCTCGGTCTTAGCCGTATATAATCCCTTGTCGGGAATTGTACCGCCTGCAGCTACGGAAAGCATTCTGCTGTACGAATCGGCGAAAACACGGTCATGCAGCCTGTCATACAGGATCCTCGGGCGAACCGGGATCTCCCGTTTATGTTCATAATCTCCTGCCAGCATTTTCAGGATGGATATGACATCCTGCCTTGTCACTTCCCTGAAAGAATAGGTGCGCGCAAGGATATCCATCACCTCATCCACTGTATAGGCGGTGCCCGCAGGGGTCTTCCCAGTCGTTTCGGAGTCCTTTGTCTTGCCGGCGTCTGTATCAGAGACTGCCGCCATAGAAACCAGATGCTGGGCGAGCACATCCAGACAGAGCCTTGGCGGCCTGGCCAGTTCCACACCGCCCTCCCTTGCAATCTGGGCCGTCATGCCACAGAAGAGCGTCTCGGGTGACGTACGCGGGTACATGTACATCACACTGACTCGGCCCGGACTGTGCCCGGCTCTCCCGAGACGCTGCATGGTGCTGGAGATGGTACGGGGACAGCCGATCTGGAGGACCTGGTCAATATCTCCTACATCGATTCCGAGTTCCATAGATGAGGTGGCGCACAAAAGGCGCAGCGTACCGCTTCGCAGGGCATCCTCTGCCTCACGGCGCTGTTCTTTTGACATGCTGCCGTGGTGTACGCGTGCAAAATCTTCTCCAGCCAGCTGATTCACATAGTATGCCAGTTTTTCCGCATACCTCCGCCCTTCTGAAAATGCGATAACGCTTCTGCACTGCAGGCATCGCTCATAAACCTTTCCGGCAAGCTCTTCCCAGACAGGATCTTTCTTCCGGCCGGCAGAAGGGGTGAGGCCGTCCACTTCAATCAGGACCTCCTTGCGCATGGAAGGGGAAATGATATCAGCCGGCTCTGTAGATAAATAGGAAGCCGCGGTTTGAAGAGGCTCTATGGTTGCCGAGAGACCGATTCTTTGGAGGGGCACTTTGCAGAGATGGTCCAGTCTGGCGGCGGAAAGCATCAAATGGGCCCCGCGTTTTGTGTCAATCAATGCGTGAAGCTCATCAATAATCAGGGCTTTTGCCGTCCGAAGGACGTTTCTCCCGGTCCTGCTTGTCAGCATGAGGAACAGAGACTCCGGAGTGATGATCAGGATATGGGGCGGATGCTTGATCATCCGCTGACGGTCTTTCTGGGGCGTATCGCCTGTTCGTATTCCCACACGTATCTTCCCTGCGCCCTCCCCGCCCGGCGTGTTAGTGATACCATCCAGTGGAGTATTCAGATTCTCACGGATATCTCCGGCCAGAGACTTTAAGGGGGATACATAGATCAGATACAATTCATCCTTCAGTTCATCTTTCGAGGCAAGATCCTGCATGCGGTCAATAAATACAAGAAATGCAGATAACGTCTTCCCTGTCCCTGTCGGTGCACTGATCAGGACCGGCCTGCCGGATGCTATGGCAGGCCATGATTCCTGCTGGACTTTTGTTGGGCTGCCGAATCGCCCCTGAAACCAGGAGGCAGTCGGCGGAGAAAATAATTCCATACTGCACTTACTGTCTTTTTTCATCTTTACTACCTCAATTATCCTGCATTTCGAATTTTGCAATCAATTCTTCCAGAAGGACCGCCTGGGCGGAAAGTTCTTCGCTGGCAGCGGCACTTTCCTCTGCAGTAGCGGAATTCCCCTGTATGACGTTAGAGATCTGGGAAATTGCCCGTGTGATATGTTCGACAGAATCTGCCTGTTCACTGGAAGCTCTGGTGATTTCAGCCAGTGCTTCTGCAACTTCCCCGGCCCCTTCTTTGACATTCTGAAGGGACATGGCTGTTTCGTCTGCTATCTGTACACCGTTTTCCACGATATCCAGAGAACTGTCAATCAGCGTGCCTGTAGTTTTTGCTGCCTCAGAACTCTTGGCAGCCAGATTTCTGACCTCTCCGGCCACTACGGAGAATCCTTTTCCTGCATCACCCGCCCTGGCAGCTTCGACAGCAGCGTTTAGAGAAAGAATATTTGTCTGGAAAGCGATATCTTCGATGACTTTCAGGATGCTTCCTATCTTGAGTGAACTCTCCTGAATCTCCTTCATTGCTTTGAGCATCTCCTGCATCCGCCGGTCACTCTCCACGGCTTCCATTCCAACAGCGGCCGCCTTTTTGCTGGCGGTATCTGAATGATCGGCATTTGAACTGACCTTGCGGGATATCTCATGTATACTAGCCGCGAGTTCTTCCACAGTCCCAGCCTGTTCAGAAGCGCCCTGGGCAAGTGACTGAGCACCGTCGGAAACCTGTTCAGAACCAACTGAAACCTGTTCGGCAGCTCCCCTGATCTGTTTCAGAGTTGTATTTAGAGATTCAATAATTTGCTCGAGGGCATTCCTGATATCCTGAAAATCTCCGACATAATTCCCCTTCACAGCAACATCCAGATTTCCGTGTGAAATCTCCCCGAGTATGTAGGAAATATCCTGAATCATCTCCTTTAATGAATGGATTGCAGACCGGGTGCTGTCCGCCAGAAGTCCGATCTCATCATTGCGCATGGTCTTAAGCTCCACATTCAGATTCCCCCTTGCAAACTCCTGCATTCCTCCGCTGATCTCCGATAAAGGTTTTGTAATCCTACGGATAATCGTAATGATGATAAACACCAGCAGTGCAAGCACTACAATGGCCAGAACAGCAAGAATAGATATGAGGTGGTTGCGTGTCGCATTCATCTCAGAAACCGGCAGCGTGGCAATAGCCAGCCAGCCGGTTGTTTTACTGTCTCTGAACACAGAGGTGTACTGGTTACCCTGGTAAGTGAAATGATAGTTACCATTATAGTTTTCTTTTACCTTTTGTTTATATTCATCCGTGATATCAAGCTCGTCTACATTTTTATTTACAGCTGAAGGGTCATTGCTGTATACATATACATCATTATTTGAAATCAGTTCCATATATCCATGTTCTCCGACATGGATACCGGATATCAGTTCACTCAGGCTGTCCAGTGTTACATCCAGACCCATGAAGCCTGCTATTTCAGAATTATAATATACAGGTGTTACGATCGTAACAACGGTTTTTCCTGTTATTCCGTCAACATAAGGGTTGGAGATTGCTGTTTTCTTTTCCGACAGGGCCAGATGATACCATTCCAGGTCATCTAAACCGGCCTTTCCGTATTCGCCGGAAGGGATGACGTAGCAGTCTGTTCTTTCATCGGCGATCCATGCCTGGAGCACCTGCTCGTCCTCAGTTGCCGCCATAATATTGTTCAATTCCTGTGTAACATCACTTAGATATTCATAGTTTCCGATATCATCGGGGGTTGAAACGGCATGAAAATATTTGCCGAAAATACTGTCATTTTCATAAAGGCTGACTATGGAAATCTTTCCGCTGAAGAAATCATCGACAACAGAAACGGCATAATCAGTCTGTGCGTCTATCAGTTTAGTATTTAAGCCCGATATGGAGCCTGAAGCCATAAGGCCGGCAATGGTGATCATACCAATCAGTGCCGGTACAAGAACAGCAAGCAGACTCCAGCTGATTTTCCGGCTGATGCTGCTATGCTTCCCAGCTGTCTTCTTCGCAGGTATTTTTTTTGATTTTCTGTGACTGGACATATTTATGAACCTCTTCTTCTTTTTTGTATAGTGTGCACACTTATTTTGTCAGGAAACCGTATTCCACAGTTCCGTTCTCCCATGTGCCTGTGATGCGGTATACATACCCGGAGAGGGCATCTTTTATCACAAATCCTTCGCTGTCTTTTGTAACGGTTACCATTTCACTGCCGGGAACCTCGTCACCGTCCTGATAGGTATCCATAAGTCCGGACGGCCATCTCTCGGCCGTGATACTCTCCGGCTCTGCTGAAAAACATAATGTCAGGTCTGTACCGTGTTCCGGATCCAGCGTCATGTCGGCTATATTCTTCCAACTGAGGATAAATGCAGAATCCGTTGTAACAGACTGGGTCTGCCCGTTCTCATCTGTATACGTCCATTGAAAGCCGCCCTCCGTTATATAGGTGTAAACATTCATGGTGTCTGTCCTATATTCGATACCAAGATGCGGCCTTTCAGATGGATCCGGCTCCTGATAGATCTGGTCCACGATGTTCTGATACTGGTCGGCATCGGAAGGCTTCCCCCGTTTTGTCACTTCTATCTTCGTGACACCCGGGTACTGGCCCGGATAAGATTCCAGCATGATGCCGTTCCCGTAAATGGTCAGCAGATCCCCTTTTTTCAAGTCTGATTCCGTAATCCGGCTCCCATCGGTATCATAGATATCCTCGGGCATCGTTACACAAAAGACACTGCCCGTGTCCTGATCTACCATAACATGGGAATTTTCGCCGAAAGGAACATACATGACAAGATTCTTATTCGTTCCGGTAGTTTCAGCCCCCCTGTGAGTATGCTGCCATATTAAGATGCCTGCGGCTGCCAGCAAGGCAAACACAGCAATTCCTGCGGTCAGCCATTTTTGTTTTCGATGCATATTTATCTTCCCCCTTTCCTGAAAATCCATCCTGATTCATGCAGTATAATAGATTCATTATAGCATACAATAATCGGCCGGCACAGGCCCCAAAACAGTTTTCTTTTGTATCTTTTTGTCAGTATAATCATATGTAAATGAGATCATAGAGTTATCATTCAGACCAGATAGGCGGAAGAAGCCCGCACTTATGCAAAATAAGTATTGTATTTCGATGGCAGGGAATTTATAATAGAAAAGTCGTACAGGATTTATCTAACACGCTCCAATACATAAGAAAGAGGATTATAACGATGCAGTTACAGAGATTACTAAGCTTTACAAGAAAAGCCGTTGATGAATATGACATGATTCAGGAAGGGGACCATATCGCGGTCGGGATATCCGGCGGCAAGGACAGCCTGACCCTGCTCTATGCCCTGCATGGTCTGAAGCGGTTCTATCCGAAGCACTTTGAACTCAGTGCAGTGACCGTGGACTTAGGTTTTGAAAATTTTGACCTGAGCCCGATACAGGATTTGTGCAAAGAACTTGGGATTCCTTACCGGATCGTAAAGTCCGAGATATACCATATACTCTTTGATGTGCGCAAGGAGGCGAATCCATGTTCATTGTGCGCAAAGATGAGGAAAGGGGCACTAAATGATGCTGTTAAGGAAATGGGATGCAACAAGGTGGCATATGCGCACCATAAAGATGATATCATAGAAACGATGCTGCTCTCGCTGATCTTTGAGGGGCGTTTCCATTCCTTTTCCCCGAAAACATATCTGGACCGCATGGACCTGACTGTGATTCGTCCTATTATGTTTATTGACGAGAAAGACGTGATCGGGTTTAAGAATAAATATGACCTGCCGGTTGTGAAGAGTAAATGCCCGGTGGATGGTTATACGAAGCGGCAGTATGCCAAAGAGCTCGTAAAGCAGCTGAATGAGGAACACCCGGGAGCCAGGGAAAGAATGTTTCATGCAGTCTTAAACGGGAATATCAAGGGATGGCCGGAAAGAATCCCACATATAAGATAAAATGAAAATACCGGGAACAGAAACATAAGGGCAGGGAATGAAAGGTTCACTTCATTCCCTGCCCTGTGCTTATTATAGCTTCTTATCTGCTGCAGTAATATCCTGCTTCAATGCAATATACTGTTCGATTGCCTTCGCTGTACCTTCGATCCCAAGTTCGGAACTGCTTAAGCAGAGTTCGTAGCTCTCGGAATCGGACCACTTTTTATTCGTATAATAGTTATAGTAGCTTGCACGCTTCTTGTCTGTCTTAATGATCATATCTTTCGCCTTGGCATCCGTAAGGTCATAAATCCTTGCGATACGGCGGATACGTGCATCCAAATCTGCATGGATGAATACACTGACTACATTCTCATAAGATTCCAGTGCGTAGTCTGCACAGCGTCCGACCAGAATACACGGTCCTTCGTCAGCAATCTTCTTAATTGCATCAAACTGTGCAAGAAAAACCTTATGATTGATGGGCATATCGGAATATGTATTCCCCGGATAACCCATTGAATACGTATCCATTACCAGAGAATACAGGAAACTGTTCGTTGGTTTCTCATCGTGGGATTCAAATATCTCTTCACAAATCCCGCTCTCTTTTGCAGCTCTTGCAAGCATCTCTTTATCATAAAGCTTGATTCCAAAATACTCTGCTACTTTGTAGCCGATCTCGCGCCCCGCGCTGCCATACTGTCTGCCGATTGTAATAATTGTGTTTGTTTTCATATAAGTCACTCTCCTTTGCGTCAAACCAGGCGTTGCCATCCGTTTTCGGATAACCTTATTAGTATTATACAAGATGGTGCAGAAATTTACAAGAAAAATCCTGTTTATTGTGCAAATTCACCAGTTGATGGCGAACGTATATGCTATAGTACGGGCTTATTGACGCAATTTCCGAAGGAGTTCTTCAAAGTAGGCGGGCAGGGGGGCATCAAATTCCATGTATTCTCCTGTGCGGGGATGTTTAATTCCGAGTACTTTGGCATGGAGGGTCTGCCCTTCCAGTTTGAACGGGCATTTGACGGGACCATATACCGCGTCCCCGAGGATCGGGTGGCCAATGCTGGCCATATGCACGCGGATCTGGTGGGTGCGTCCGGTTTCCAGCTGGCACTCGATATATGTGTAGGCTCCGAACCGTTCCAGTACTTTATAATGCGTGACAGCCGGCCGGCCATTTGGCGCATGGGTACTCATCTTCTTCCGGCTGACCGGGTGACGCCCTATGGGGGCGTTGACAGTACCTGTATCTTCTTTTAAGTTTCCGTGTACGATGGCGTGGTATTTTCTTGTAATACTGTGATCTTTCAGCTGTTTAGCCAGAGACTGGTGGGCCAGGTCGTTTTTACAGATGATCAGAGAGCCGGTGGTATCCATGTCGATCCGGTGTACGATCCCGGGTCTGGATACGCCGTTGATACCGGAAAGGTTGTCCTTGCAGTGAAACATAACCGCATTTACAAGCGTCTGGCTGTAATGGCCCGGTGCAGGGTGCACGACCATTCCCTTCGGCTTGTTGACGATCAGAATATCATCATCTTCATACAGAATGTCTAGAGGGATATCTTCCGGTACGATGTCAGGTACTTCCGGATCCGGCAGGGAAACTGAAACAGCATCCCCGGTATTGACTTTATAATTGGATTTGACCTGATTTCCATTTACGGTAACAAGATGCTCCTTAATCAGCTTCTGGATGTGGGAGCGGGAGACATCGGGCATTTCGTCGGAGAGGAACCTGTCGATCCTGCTTCCGGGGACTTCTGCCGTAAAGTTCAATTCTTCCATCTTAGTTCTGTCCCTTTCTTAATGAAAAACACTTTAACTCATCTTCTTTATAGTAGAACAGGATAGAGACTGCAAATAAAATGCATGATACGACTACATAGCAGTCCGCAACATTAAAAATCGGGAAATCAATGAGCTCAAAATAGAAAAAATCTACCACATAGTTCAGCCGCATGCGGTCTATAAGGTTGCCGAAGGCACCTGCACAGATTAAAACGGAACAGATGCGCAGGATATAGTATCTGCCTGTATGTGGCATTCTGCCGTATAAAAAGCCGATCAGGGCAACGATGATGACGGCCCCGGCAGCAAATAGTATCTGCCTGTCCTGCATAATGCCGAAAGCGGCACCGCGGTTTTCCAGATATTCCAGTTTGAATACCCCCTGCCAGATGACGAACGGGGGCTGGTCCTTCAGATGTGTGACTGCCAGCCACTTCGTAAGCTGATCCAGCACGACAAGAAGGATACAGCTGAAAATTGCAAGCAGATAGCTTTGAGTTAATTTCGTATTTTTATCTCTCATGGCTCTTCCTTTTATATATATTTATGGATCGTTACAAAAATCCGGTTCTTCTTCGTGCGCGATAAAGTCCCGATATACCGGAACTTTCCCATGCCCCTGACGGAAATGATATCTCCCTCTCTTACCTGATAGCTGTTTGTTGTCATCAGGCGTCCGTTTACGAATACTTTCGCCCCTTCGATGAGTCCGGTCAGCTTTGTCCTTGAAGAAGAAAACGCCAGTGCCAGCAGGCTGTCCAGCCTGACAGAGGCAACCGTGCCTTTCAGTTCCTCATAACGGGGTGAGTAATGACAGTCCTCTAAAGTAACCTCCTTTAAAAGCACGCCTGTATGGCGCACCCGGGTAAGTTCATCCTTTAGAAAAACGCATAAGGCAGACTGTATGAAAATGTAAGCCTGCTTTCCGTCTATTATAATATCTCCCAGTTTTGAGCGTTCAATCCCCAGATTCAGGATTGCCCCCAGGTAATCCCGGTGTGTCAGCTCCTCCGCATATTTATCATGCAGCGGTTCGATGGAAAGCACACAGAACGGAAAATTACAACTGTCCGGCAGCACCTCCTGTTCTTCCCCGGAATCGGATGTCCCACGCAAATAAAGAGCATCAGGTATAAATGCTGCCATCTGACGCTCTGCTAATTCATATCCGCCGAAAGTGATATACCTTGTATATAGTTGGTCTTTCGGAAGGGAATGTAGTATATTCAGTTCATTCAGATTCAGAAAATCCGAATATGTAATGATGTCACGGTGATAAGCTGTCTTTGACAGCTCAATCAGCCTTTTTTCCAATAACTGCTCTTCTTTTAACATATCAGAATAAACTGCTTCCTCTTAGTAACTGCTTATGATTAGTATCTGCCTCTTACATTTGCCGACTCCATAGAACCGCCCAGCAGATCCTGAAGATCACCGGAAATATCTACGTTCGTAGGTGTCACAAGGAAAATGTAATTAGAAATCTTCTGAAGGTTGCCGCTGATGGCAAATGTCGCACCGGAAATGAAATCTATGATACGCTGTGCAATCTCCAGATCCATACCTTCTAAGTTCAGGATTACGGTACGTCCTGCCAGCAGTGTTTCCGTGATTTCTCTGGAGTCATCCACGGATGCCGGTTTGACAACACAGACCTCCATGTTGGCGTTCCTTCTGGATGCAGGCTGGCGCATCGGCGTTACTTTATTGCCTGCCTGTGCATATTTCTTATCTTCCTGGATATCAAAATCGTCGTACTCATCTTTTCCTTTTTTATTAAACAGAGAACGGCGTGGTTTTTCATCAAAATCGTCATCATCAAATTCATCATCATAGATATCGTCATCATCATACTCATCGTCATTCAATTTCATGATGTCTAAAAATTTATCAAACACACCCATGTTTACACTCCTATCTTATGCCTTTTTCGTGCATAATTTATTTTTAAAGCACTTTCTGTTCCGGTATACTGATGCCTAAACGGCATAGTTCCTGGCACCAAAGATTCCGGTCCCAACGCGGACCATTGTCGCTCCTTCTTCGATTGCGACTTCATAATCATTGGTCATCCCCATTGAAAGTATGCTCACATTAACATTATCAATGTTTTTCATCCCAATGTCAACAGATAATTTATGTAAATTTGCGAAAATTGGGCGGTTTTCCTCGGGATTTTCAACAAAAGGCGCGATAGTCATAAGCCCGCATACGCGCAGATGTGGAAATGTGGCTATTTTTTCTACAAATGGAATTACTTCCTCAACTTTCAGTCCGAACTTACTTTCCTCCTCTGCCACGTTTACTTCGATGAGGACTCTGGCCGTGATATTACGTTTGGCAGCCTCCTTTTCAATCGTCTCTGCGAGCTTCAGGGTATCAACAGAATGGATCAGGTCCACTTTATCTATGATGTATTTTACTTTGTTCGTCTGAAGGTGTCCGATCATATGCCAGTGAATATCGTCAGGGAGGAGGCCGTGTTTCTCATCCAGTTCCTGCACTTTATTTTCACCAAAGACCCTCACTCCCAGCTCATAGGCTTCTTTTAAGACCGGCAGCGGCTTCGTCTTACTGACTGCAATCAGTGTCACCTCACTGCGGTCACGGCCGGACCTGTCACAGGCGGCCTGAATCTTTGCCTCTACTTCCATAAGCTGTTCTTTTAACATGTTCTTTCACTCCTTATTTGATGATATAGTTGTAACACAATTTCTAATTCTATTGAAAAACGACTTCCTCGTCATCGACTGTCTCACCGTCCTGCACGATATGGTCATAATTGTACAGTCCGTAGGAATCACCCTCCTGTACAATATAATATTCATCACTCTCACACAGTATCGTTACCTGTCTGAATACAGCGTAGCCCTTGTTGATGTTATAGACCCCTTTTAACGGCTCCGTCTTTGAAAGCTGGAGTGTCTCGGAGGAATCAGGGCGTACGAGGACGGTTCCTTTGTCAAATTCCGCGGGATTCAGGTATACCGTGCCGTCATCCGTTGTTTTATAGATATTCACAGTCTGGAAAACTGTGGACCCACCTCTTTTCTGTATCATAACCCCCGACGAAGAGCTGTTCCCTCCTGTCGTGATATAACTGTCGGGAACAGCATAAAAATCTTTATCCACGACAGCACTTTTCGGAATTTTCAGCCCACTTTCATCCTCGCGGATCAATTCAACGTTCAGGAATCTTTCACCGGCGTAGCGGATCATGGAATTGTCGTAATCCAGTTTCCCATAAAAGTCCCCGCCCTTTTTCAAAATGGAAAAATCCGCCCAGAGTGCTTCACTGTCCTTGTCAATCCGTGTCTTAATGTAGGTAACGTCAGAAAGCTCCGATGCGGTATCCTTTTCAAGCGGAACGATGATGGACCAGTTCTCGCTCGTGACAAGTTTATAGGCAGGATCGCCCTTCTTTACCTGTACGTTGTCCCCGCGGACGGTATGCTTATAGTTACTTCTGTCAAAGTCTGCCTTTTCAAAAGAATCCGCAGTCACGGATTCGTACCCGTCATAGCTCAACACAATAATACCATCTGCTGGTGTTGTGAAAATATCCGCACTGCCGCCGTTCTGGGCAATCACAGCGTCCATCTGCGCGGTCTTTGTCTGGTTGGACGCGTCCAGCAGGGCATTGTCGACCTCATTTTTCAGAGAATAAACAGAGGAAAACTTCTGCGGGTTGAAATTCTCATTAAAACTTTGTGTCTTGACAACCAGCGAGGTCATCTCGTCCGAACTTAAAGCAGCACCCTCTGAATCCGTATCCGCACTGTAGTTTAACTTACCCGTGGTGACGGCATAAATGTTTGTACCGGCCTTCACCTTGCTGTTCTCGTTTTGAAAATAATTAATATAACCCGTCTTTTCCGCATCCACTACGGTCTCGCTACGTATGACAAGCCCTGTGTATGAATTGTCTTTTAAAATACTGCCTTCGCGTACCTCATATATAGAGATTTTCTTGGAAGATGCATACATGATAATCGTAACTACGAGATAGATGAACACAATGGCAAATAAAAAAATACCGATATTCATCTCCCGCTTTCTTTTATATTTTTTGAGGCTTATGGAATTGTCTTTCTGTGATGCCAAATCTAACTCCTCCGTAAAATCTTTAATTTTATAACTTTAACAGTATAACATTTTTAAATGTATATTTCCAGTTTTTGTGGCAATAATAAGAGCATTGATATTGAAAAGGAGGAAATAATATGAAGTGGTTCGATAACACTGCTCTTACCATTGTGATTATTGGAGCGGTCAACTGGCTTCTGGTTGGCATTTTTCGATTTGATTTAGTAGCCTTTCTCTTTGGAAATTTAAGCTGGCTTTCCAGAATAATTTATACGATCGTTGGCCTTTGCGGCCTCTATCTGATCAGTCTTTTTGGCAGAATCAATAACATGTCAGAATAAATGAAAGAGAAAAAAAGCAGGATCTTATGATATCACATCTGGTATCATAAGGTTCTGCTTTTTGTTTTACTCGGTATCATAACTGCCGCCTGCTGCTCCTGCTGCAAGCAGATTCGTCATATCATCATAGAGGATCGTTTTGTCATCTGCACCCATAACGATCGATATGTAAGGATTATTTTCCAGATCCTGGGAATACAGGATGACACAGGACCCGGCCTCATCAGTCGTCCCTGTCTTGCCTCCGAAAATATTGACCCCGTAAGGCGCATACGCTTCCCCCAGGGAATAATAATTCGTCGGCAGCCACTGTTCTGTACGGTAAACACCGTCCGCCCCGGTCAGTTCCCCTGTATAGGAGGGCAGCGAGATAATATCCAGAAACCGCTGGTCCTTCACACATGCATTGAACATCAGGTACAGGTCATATGCAGTTGTGTAGTGATCTTCGTCCTGAAGTCCATGTGGGTTCACAAAATGTGTATTCGTGGCCCCGAGTGCTTTTGCTTCCCGGTTCATCATGGCGGCAAATTCTTCCACGCTTCCGGCGAGATGCTCGGCTATCGCCACGGCACAGTCGTTGCCGGAGTGCAGGACAAGGCCGCACAGTAAATCATAAAGACTGATCTGGTCACCGGTACGGAGGTTACAGGTCTGCTCATCTGCCGCAAAATCAGTCGCATTGCTGCTGACTGTCACAATGTCGTCGAGATTGCCGTATTTCAGTGTCAGATAGGCTGTCATAACCTTTGTCGTACTTGCAGGAAAAAGCTTCTCGTGGAGCTGGTATGCATACAGTACTTCCTCATCTTTCAGATCGAACAATCCCGCAGCATGGAGACTGGTATCCTCAGTGAACCCAGCCAGAGGGACATCCTTGTCAGTCACGCATAAATCCTCTGCGAACAGGCTTCCCTGGTACAGGTTCTTATCGTAATTCGAATGTTCATAGGCGGCTGCCTGGTCATATGATTGTCTGAAACCACAGCCGGTTGTAGTGAAAGCCAGAATCAGACAGACTGCAGCCCCCAATTTTCTTTTAGTTTTTGTTTTTATATATCTCACGCCAGTCAAGATCTCCCCTGTCTAATGCTAATATCAATGCTTCTGCTGTGGCAATATTTGTCGCGATCGGAATATTGTACATATCACACAGGCGTACAATGTCGTTGACATTCGGTTCATGTGAGCGCGGGGTCAGAGGATCACGGAAAAAAATCAGAAGGTCCATCTCATTATGTTCGATCTGTGCCCCGATCTGCTGGTTTCCGCCCAGATGCCCGGCAAGATATTTGTGGATATTCAGATTTGTCACGCTTTCAACCAGCATACCTGTGGTCTCTGTGGCAAACAGATGGTGCTTGCTCAATATCCCCCTGTAGGCGATACAGAAGTTCTGCATTAATTTCTTTTTGGCATCATGTGCCACTAATCCTATGTTCATAGCTGCTACTCTCCTCTACTGATATTTATTAGGCTGTAAACCTACATTGAGTACAAAACCAATTCCCATATAGAAACAGACAACAGACGTCATCCCGTAACTGACAAAAGGCAGGGAAATACCTGTATTCGGAAAAATCTGTGTAGCCACACTGATATTGATAAAAGTCTGTACCCCTATCAGTGTGGCAACCCCGCCGCATATCAGGCGCCCTCCGGTGTCTTTGGCCTTTACTCCTATTAGAATACATTCTATCACAATTAATAATAACAAAATTATGACGACACAACAACCCACAAATCCTAATTCTTCTCCGATAATCGCAAAAATAAAGTCTGTCTGGGGTTCGGAGATGAAATTTCCGTTTTTAACGGAGGTAGTCGTATTACTGTTGTACCCTTTTCCTGTCAGCTGCCCGGATCCAATGGCCATAACCGAATTAATCTGCTGGTAGGCTTCATCTGTGGCATACTTCTCCGGTTCCAGCCATGCAAGGATACGCTTCTGCTGGTAATCCTTCAAAAACGGCTGGTTGGGCTGCACGACAATACTTAAAAACAAAGCGGCAGTCGGAATTACAATAGCCAGTACAGTCCCAATGAACTTATAGCTTAACCCTGCCAGAAACAAAATGATGCAGAACAGTATGGCAAGGCAGATCGTATTGGACAGGTTAGGCTGTTTGTAGATTAGTATCAGCGACGGCAGCAGCAGGGCGACCGCCTGTATAATAGTCTTTTTATTGTTAATCGCCTGTTCCCGGTCCATATAGAACTTTGCGTAGAACAGGATCATAATGATCTTAGTCAGGTCGGATGGCTGAAATTGCACAAATCCCAGATTCAGCCATCTCGTTGCTCCATTTACTTCTTCACCGAAAAAATGCACGGCCAGAAGCAGGACGATATTTAATCCGTACAAGGGCCAGTACCAGTTCATTACCCATTTGTAATCAATAAGTGAGATGACAACCATAGCAATCGTGCCAAGTATGACTCCGAGTGCCTGCTTCCCCTGTACAGACGCCTGTGCACTTCCCACTACAAAAATTCCAATGATGGAGATCGCAGTTACAAGTGCAACGAGGCTGAATTTATAATCTCTTAAGTGATACCTTTGTTTGATATTCAGAAAATGAAGTTTCAATTGAAGTTTCAATAGTTTTCTCCTGTTATCTTTATATGTATATCTGAATGTGTTATCTTTATGTGGAAATCTTCGGGCTTAACCTCCAGGTATTTTGATACCGTGTGGTATATATCTGAAGAGAACTTTTCAGCCGTCTCGGGTGTACACTGCATTCTGTCTGCCATAAGCAGAGTTTTCAATCTTTCTTTTGCAACGTGAACAGAAGGTACACTCATATAAGTTTCCCTCCTAATTCTTTTTAAATAGGCTGGAGAACTTTGCAAAGAATCCTTCCGGCTTGCTAAAATCTGTGATCGGGATGTCATCACCTAAGATTCTTCTGCATACATTTAAATATGCCTGTCCGGACATACAGTCTGTGCCGACGATTGGTTCACCCTGATTCGTTGCGATGACTACCTGCTCATCATCCGGAATGACGCCAAGCAGGTTGATTGCGAGGATTTCCGTGACATCCTCCACAGACATCATGTCCCCCCGCTTTACCATGTCCACCCTGAGGCGGTTAATAATCAGGTCGTTATTCTTGATGCCGTGTGTCTCTAAAAGTCCGATGATGCGGTCTGCATCACGGATGGCTGATACTTCCGGTGTCGTAACGATGATGGCCCTGTCTGCCCCGGCGACCGCATTCTCGAATCCCTGTTCGATACCGGCCGGACAGTCCAGAAGTATGTAATCAAATTCATCTTTCAGATCCGCGATGAGCTTGCGCATCTGTTCCGGAGAAACGGCTGTCTTGTCCTTCGTCTGTGCAGACGGGAGCAGGTATAATTCAGGAAACCTTTTATCTTTGATCAGCGCCTGTTTCAGGCGGCAGCTGCCTTCTATCACATCAACCAGATTATAGACGATCCGGTTTTCCAGTCCCATGACAACATCCAGGTTACGAAGCCCTAAGTCTGTGTCAATGACGATTACCTTCTTGTCCATCTGCGATAAACCGATTCCTATATTTGCTGTCGTAGTCGTCTTCCCGACTCCGCCTTTTCCCGATGTAATGACAATAACTTCTCCCATGTTTTTCTTCCTCCTACAACTTCTTATTCTAAAGATTAGTCTACAAGCGGATCCAGATAGATCCGGCGTCCGTCTACAACGGCTATCTTAGGCCCCCTGATATTGAGGCTTTCCTGATAGATCACCTGACGTTTTGCTTCGATGTCGCCAATTCGAAGTTGTTTGGGCTGCATGGAAAGGGCTACGATAAACGCGTCCCTGTTCCCTGACGCACCCGCATGGACGGAACCTGACAGAGAACCAACAATGACAACATTTCCTTTGGCAATCACCCTGGCGCCGAGCTCCACATCACCCAGTATGATGATACTTGAATCGGATTCCAGCACTTGTCTTTTGCTTAATGTACCTCTGTAGAACTGCCCTTCCCGTTTTTGGATATTGGTGAGCGTATTTTCCACAATGCTTTTGTATGTCATCTCATTGGTTTCATCGCGGTCTATGATACATACGATATCAATTCCCGTGATTTCAGCAATCAGGCCCAGAATTGTCTGTTCTTCCTGGTCAGACAGCTTACGGTCTAAAAATGTAACTGCCATCTTCGCCCCCTCAAAGAATTTTGCAGAATCTTTGAATTTGGCGGCGACACTTTCCAGAAGTACCTCAAAGGATACCTCCGGATTCAGGTGAACTTCGATACCATACCGGTTGCTTTTAATTGTTACCAGCCTGTCCATGTATATTCACATCCTTTATAAATAGTTCAGCCTGCAGGTATTAGTCACCTGCAATCGCTGTGCCAAGCTGTGCAGCAGAACCTGTGATTAATTCGTCTTTGTCGGCAAGCTTGAAGTTTGCCCTTACGATATCTCTGCCTATTTCTGCGGCATAGGATGAGCTGTAACCGTTCGCAATACGCACTGCCACTGCAATCTCGGGATCCTCTGCCGGTGCAAATCCAACAAACAGGCCGTGGTCCGGGTGTACCGCACTCTGCTGTGCAGTACCGGTCTTGCCGGCCATCTGGATCCCCAAATTTGTAAAGCTTGAATTATTTGCTACCATGGCGATCATACCCTGGTGCACCAGATCCCATGTCTCCGCGCTTACATTCTCTATCTTGTTGGCGGCAACAGGTTCGTACTGCTTGATGATCTTGCCGTTTACATCCGTAGTCTTGTTCAGAAGCGTCAGGTTGTATACCGTGCCTTTGTTTGCTACTGTCGAAACATAACGGTTGAGCTGGCTGACTGTAAAGTTATTCGTACCCTGTCCGATCGCACTCTGTACGGCATATTCATCCGAAATCTGCGGTTCTGACTCCGGAATCTCGATCCCGGACTTTTCACCAAGGCCGAATTCCTTCGCATATTTGGCAAGCTTCTCGATTCCGGCGTCGCTGTCATAGTTCCCCTCTGCGTCAAGGCCAAGGTCATAGCCGACTTCATAGAAGAAGACGTTACAGGATTCATTCAGAGCACCGACCACATCCAGTCCCCCGTGTCCGTAGATATTCCAGCATTTCGGACTCGGTGTAACCTTGTCGAATTCACCTGTACAGGTGATGAAAGACCCGCTGTTTATGACCCCTTCTGTCAGGCCGGCCACCGCGGAAACCATCTTGTAGGTAGAACCGGGCGCCGTTGTCTCCTGTGTGGCATTATTGTAAAACGGGCGGGAAAGTCCGGTTACCAGCTGGTTGTAGTAACTGGAATCCATTGTGTTTGCAAGCCTGTTATTGTCATATCCGGGATAGGATACACAGGCCAGTACTTCCCCGGTATCCGGGTCACTGACCACGGCAGAGCCTGTACAAGGTTCCAGCGCCAGCTGCCCCGGGGTAATCTCAAGACTCTGTATTTTCTGGTACAGCCATGTGTAGGAATCTACACTGCCATCGATCAACCCCTTGTAAGCCCCCTCATCCATAGGCAGGACTCCCTGCTCATATACCATGGCGCAAATCTGTCCGCCACTGATACCCCCTGATTTTATAAGATATTTGTAGAGAAGTTTGTCGAAATTAACATCCGAATCTAAATAATTTTGTAAAAATGTTAAAATTCCCTGGTAAATTTCGGCGGAATCAGAGTATTTCTCTTCTGAAATGTAATCAGAGAGCTTGGAAGTATCGATCCAGTTCTTGGAAATCGCGTAATTCAGGTACTTATTGATACTGATTGTTTCATCCTTAGTCCACTGTTTGTAGACTTCGTCATTCGTGTCAATGGCATCCGGCATCAGGATTCCGGTATCGGTCTGGAGCACATTGATGGAAATGTAGTCCATGAATGCCTTCATCTCATCTGACAGCGACTCATAAGAGCCGGCCTTGCTGTTGTTCATTTCATTGATGATCTCCGTGATTGCGGACTTCTTCCTCTCCGTGAAAGTGCTGTATACCTGTTTCTCCACCGGTTTCGCATCGTCCGCACCGAAATGGCTCTCATCAATGATCTCGTTGGCAATAAAAGAATTATAGGCGTCGTCGACCGGGATGATGATCTCACTTGCATCGGACGTCTTACTCGGGTCATAATTCATGACATTGCGAAGCTTCGCGAGGACGATTCCGGCCAGTTTCTCTTCCAGAAGCTGGTAGGTCTGCTCCTGCAGGTCTTTATCAATAGTCAGGTAGACATCATTGCCCGCCTCAGGCTCTTTATTGCTGACAGTATCCGTTACCTTTCCGACACTGTCCACATAATACTGTGTCTCACCTTTTGTCCCCTGAAGGACCTCATCCATCGTCTGTTCCAGTCCGGCTTTTCCGACAATATCCGTCTGGGAGTACTTTTCTTTCTGGTCTTTGTCCAGTTTGTTGTATTCTTCCTGTGAGATTTTGCCCGTATAACCGATGATGGAGGCAAAATACTTGCTGTCCGTGTAACGGCGCATGGAATCGGCCACGACATCGACGCCCTCGAGCCTGTCCATATTCTCCATAATCGCAGCAACCGTTTCATCACTGACATCGGTCGCAAGTGTAGTCGGGATGAATTTCTGGAAACTGTTAAGGCCTATGGCATATCTGAGATTTACCATCTTCAGGATATATGGCTTCTCCAGTTTTTTCACGTCCAGCCCGTAACCGTAAGTCTTGTCTGTACACAGATAATTGATGATGTCTTCCGCACTGGATGCGCGCTGTTTTTCCGTCAGCTCATCAATGGTCTTCAGGCCATATACGTCGGCGATAAAACGCAGTTTGAGCGTTTCGTTCGTCTGGGAGAATTCATAATTTCCCGCAGAATCCAGAACTACACCGAAATCACTGATTACAGAATCTCCGTTTGATTCCACGATGGTTATAATCTCATCCAGAATGCCGTTAATGATCTCGTTCTTTTCTTTTCTTGTATCGGCCGTTATGTTATCTTCTATAGTCACGGTATAAGCCAGCTCATTATAAGCCAGCAGGTTCCCGTTGCGGTCATAAATTTTCCCGCGTGTTCCGGCGGTTTCTCTTGTTTTTCGAATCTGCAGCTTATAGTTGTCCAGATAATCCTGCCCCTTTACGATCTGCAGGTAAAATACCCGGTTGATCAGTACTGCAAACATAACGCAGAACACAAGGATTAAAACAAAAAGCCGTGATTTTACGATTCGATATACTGCATCTTTCATTCGCTCAAACAAATTTACTTGCACTCCTTTTTTCTTCTGCTTCCAGTTTATGGTTCAAAAATAGAATCAGTGGATACAATCCGAGGGCGATCACAATTGTGTAGATCAGTTCAGGGATGATATTATGACTCAGGTAATAGATAAAATTAAACTCACTGCGCAGCATGAACATCAAAAGATAGATGACCAGCCCGTAAAGGAACTCACTTGCTGCAATCAGGACCAGCGGCAGTTTGATGTCTTCGTCGTAGTACACCTGCTGGAACAGGCTGTTGCCAAATCCGATCAGCAGATAGATCAGGGCATAAAAGCCAAGGATAGATCCAAACTGTATATCAATCATCAGGCCGGAGAAAAAACCTGCCAGCATTCCTTCTTTTGGACCTCTCATAAAGCCGAATGCCGCGGTAACGATAATCATGAGGTTGGGCTTTATGGATGCAAGTGCCAGATGAGGAAACAGGGTGCACTGAAGCAGGTAGCATATAATTACGATCGCCGCAGTCACACCGATTCTTTTCGCCTTCATTTTTTTCACAGGTTCGTATTCTCCTTTCTTTTTGGATTTCCGTACATTTACTTCCCTTTCTCGTCTTTGCCGGTCAGGTCGGCTTTGGTTGTTGTGATGACCAGTACTTCCTGCAGATTCTTAAAATCCACAACCGGGGTGATGTAACCAGAACGTGTCAGGTTGTTGGAATCTACGGAGATCTCGCTGATATAACCAATCAGGATGCCCTGCAGATATTTGTCACTGATGTGGGAGGTGACGATCTGGTCCCCGACCTGCACCTTATTCTCATTATTCTCCATCTCTTCGAAACGGATCTTGCCTTCATTGATCAGGGACAGGTCCCCCCGGACCATACACCTGTCAGAGGAAGTAAGCGTCATTCCACTGACATTGCTCGAATCATCAATAATAGAGCGGACGGTTGACCATGTTGGCGCGACTTTCGTGACAATACCGACAAGGCCGCTCCCGGCCATGACATTCATATCAACCTTGATGCCGTCGCGGCTTCCTTTATCAATCGTAAATGTACTGAACCAGTTCCCGGAATCCTTACTGATAACATGTGCACCTGTCTTTTCATAATCCGCATAGTTCTGGTCCAGCTTATATAAGGCCTGGAGCCTTTCCAGCTCATACTTTTCTTCCTGCAGGTTATTATTCTCCGTGATCAGTTCATCCACCTTGGTCTGAAGTGCCTTGTTCTCCTTCCGGACTTCCTGCAGCGTATCAAAATTATCACTGATATCGCCGAGCCACGTGCCGACCTGGTTGATTCCCTTCTGCATCGGGATGATTGTTACACTGGCGATTCCATTGAAAGGGGCCGCTGCTTTGTCATAGAATAAGGACAGCACCATCAAAAGGATGCAGAAAAGACTAAGTCCCACAAGGTAGTATTTACTTTTCGAAGAGGTTTGATTTTTCTTTTTCATATTATCTCAGCCACCTATAATCTTCATCTAACATAGAATATGTTAACTTTTTATAATCTTTGTTCAATATAATCTGTTTGAGCCCTCTCACCGCACAAAGTTCAGGATCAGGCAGAGTCGTCACCTTAAGGCCGGTGCTTTCCTCCAGATATGTAGAAAGACCTTTCAGGCCTGCAAGCCCGCCGGTCAGGTAAATTCCCTTCTCGTCAATCCCCCTGCGTACATCAGGCGGCGTACGGTCGAGCAGTGCTTTGATGGAACGCACACATTCTGCAAGTGGTTCCTTCATGGCAGCCCTGATTATGCCGATCGGGATATCCTCCTGCTGGGGGACCCCGGTGAGCAGGTTCCTTCCCGCCACCTTGAGGGTTGCATCGCCTTCCTGATCAAACACACCGAATTCCTTTCGCAGTGCCTCGGCCGTCAGGCGTCCGATCAGAAAGTCCAGATTGTGCCTGACAAGATTGGCGATCGCCGCATCCATATGGACCCCGCCTATCTTTATAAGCCGGTTCAGCACCATGCCGCCCGACGCCAGAACGGATAACTCTGTTGTCTCCCCGCCGAAATTAGCGATAAAGATCCCCTTTTCATTCCAGATATCAATCCCCATGCCCACGGCATCCGCTATCCCGCGTTCCACAATGCGGACCGATTTGGCCTTTGCCGTAGAATGGAAGACGAGGTCATAGAAGGCTTTCTTCTCTACTTCTGTCACATCCGTTGGAACGGCGATGACATATTCCGCCCCCCTTGAGAACTGGCGGTCCATGCCCAGCAGATTCTGAAGCAGGTACTGCATATCGTCAAAATGGGCGATCACACCGTTCTTCATCGGAAAAACAACCTGTATATTGGCCGGTGCCTTTTCATACATCGCGAAAGCCTCATCCCCGACAGAAAAGATATACTTCTTGTCCTGCATCGCAATGACATTCTTCGCTTTCCATAATTTATCTTTCTTTTTATCAAATACCTTAATCTCATAAGTGCCGAGATCGAGGCCATACACATTCCTAGCCATGCTGCATTTAATCCCCTTTTATGTCACTTAGATCTGTCCTATATCAGCTTTTTTTCCCTCATGCTGACATAACAGTTATTCCCGATTATAATATGGTCCAAAAGTTCGATCCCGATCAGCATGCCTGCCTCCTGTATCCTCTTCGTAATCAGAATATCGTCTCTGCTTGGAGCTGGGTCGCCGCTTGGATGGTTATGGAGCAGAATGATAGAAACGGCATTCTTCTGAAGCGCCTCCACAAACAGTTCGCGTGGCGAAATCACAGCCGAATTGACGGTACCTTTGGAAATATCGGTCTCCCCAATGAGCCTTGTTTTCGTATTGAGCAGCAGAAGTTTCATGCTTTCCTGCCTGCCGTGCCTCATATCTTCCATATAATATTGTGCGATGGAAGACGGAGTGGAAAAATTAAGCCCTGTCTGTGCCGTGGCCTTGGAGAGTCTCTTTGCCAGCTCGGACAGACATAAGATCTGGACGGCCTTTACTTTACCGATCCCCTTGACCCGCAAAAGCTGTTCCAGTGTCCACTGATGGATATTTAAGATTCCTTCCTGAGAGAAAACCGGGTGCAGGAGCTTCTCTGCAAGACTTAAGGAAGTCTCTCCCCTTGTGCCGGTACGCAGCAAAACAGCCAGTAATTCAATATCCGTTAAATTACTCGCCCCAAACCTCGCGCACTTCTCGTAAGGCCTCTCTTCTTCCATCATCTGTTTCATTGTACTGTTCTCTTTCATTACATCATTCCCGACTGCGATGATTACAATACAATGACTTATTTTAGCATAAATTAAAATTCATGTATAGGTCTGCATTCTTAAAATTTTGTGAAGACAGTCTATTTAGGCCTGTATTTCAGGATGACAGCCTCCGCTGTTTTTATGCCGTCCATAGCCGCGGAAGTGATGCCCCCGGCGTATCCGGCGCCTTCCCCGCAGGGATAAACCCCGGGGATATTACTCTCAAACTCTTCGTTTCTGAATATTTTTACCGGTGAAGATGTACGGCTTTCCACACCGGAAAGTACGGCATCCTCTCTGGCAAACCCGTGAATCTTGTGGTCCATGAGCCGGATTCCTTCCTCCAGGGAGTCCCCGAGGCCTTCAGGGAAAATGGCACGCACATTGGCGGGTACAAAGGCCCCCTTGATCTGGGGTTTTACATCCCCGAACTGGTCAGACACCTGATTCGCACAGAAATCCTTAAAACACTGTACAGGCACCCTGCCTTGTCCCTGTTCCCATGCACGCTCCTCCAGCATGCGTTGGAACCGGATACCGGCCAGTGGATGTGCACTGCCGTAATCCTCAGGTGTAACCGTAACAATGACGGCACTGTTTGCATTGACCCCGCCGCGGTCATTGTAACTCATTCCATTTACCGCCAGACGGCCTTCCTCCGAGGAGGCATTGACCACATAACCACCCGGGCACATGCAGAAGGTATAGGCACCGCGGCCGTTTTCCAGCTTGGCCGTCAGTTTGTAGGAAGCGGCAGGGAGTTCCCCGGCTGCCTCTTTTCCGTACTGGCACACATTCATCATGGCCTGCGGATGCTCGATACGCACCCCGACGGCAAAAGATTTCGCCTGCATGTCCAACTGCTTTTCATACAGCATGTGGAAGGTATCTCTCGCACTGTGTCCGACAGCCAGTATGAGAAGCTCCGTTTCGAGATATTCTTCTTGATTTACGATGATTCCTTTGAGCACCGGGTGGCCGTTCTGTGTATCTGGTTTCAGGTCCAGATCCGTGAGCTGCGTGTGGAAACGGATTTCTCCACCCATCGCTTCGATGCTCTGCCTCATACTCTTTACAACGTGGATTAAGATGTCCGTCCCGATATGTGGTTTCTGTTCATACAGGATACTTTCAGGTGCGCCGTGTGCCACGAATGTCTCGAGTACGAAACGGCCCCTTCCCTTTGCATCTTTTACAAGGGTGTTGAGCTTTCCATCCGAAAACGTCCCCGCGCCGCCTTCCCCGAACTGTACATTGGAAGAAAGGTTCAGCCGTCCGCTTTTCCAGAATTCCTCCACATCCTGCATGCGCTCATCCACACTGCCGCCCCGCTCCAGAATCAGAGGCCTGTACCCCGCTTTGGCGAGCAGGTATCCGCAGAACAGGCCCGCAGGCCCGCTCCCTGCAATGACCGGGCGCGAATGCAGTGATAATTCCCCACAGGAAGGTATCTCGTAGTCCTGTCTTACGACCTTAAGCACCTGCTTCTTCATTTTCCGGAGAATACTGCTCTCCTGCTTTACTTTCACATCAATCGTATACGAGAAAAAGATGTCCGGCTTTTTCCGGGCATCAATGGACTGTTTTTGTATCTGGTAATCTAATAATGCATCCTTTTTTATATGGAGGTATTTTAAAATCTTATCCTCCAGTTCCTCCCGGGAATGCCCGGGACGCAGTTTGATCTGGTTAATCCTGAGCATGAGCTGCCTCCTTTCCCGTGAGATATCCGCTGGACCATGCCCACTGCAGGTTATAACCGCCGCAGACCGCATCCACATCCAGTATCTCCCCTGCAAAATACAGACCTTTCACATACAGTGATTCCAGAGTATCCGGGTTTACCTCTTTCGTATCCACCCCGCCTCTGCATACCTGGGCATGTTCAAACGAATTGGTTTCTGTGACTTCTGTACGGAAGTTCTGGATCAGTTCTGCCAGTTCCGAAATCTCCCTGTCATTTAAGTCCCCTGCCTTTCTGCCACGGTCGATACGCGCAAGTTTCAGCCAGAGGTCCGAGAGTTTCTTATGGAACAGGCCGGTGAAAAATTCTTCCATTGTCTTTTGCGGCCGTGTGGAAATTCTTGTTTTCAGGAAAGCGAGGAACTGCTTTTGTGTAAAGTCTGGCATAAAATTCAAAACTGCCTCTACTTTTTTCTTTTCATACAGGCCGATAGCCGCATAACGGCTCACCTGAAAGACCGGGATTCCAGAGATTCCGTAATTGGCAAGCTGGATTTCCCCGGTGTCCCTCGCCTGACATTCTCCATCTGTATAGATGCTGACCTGTCCGTTCACCCTGACCCCTGCGATACTTTTATAGTATTTCTCCCTGCATTTTAGCTGCACGAGGGACGGGAGCACCGGGATCAGGTGGTGTCCAAGTTTTTTAGCCAGCGTATAACCAGAACCGTCGGAACCGGACGCGGGTGCCGCCTTGGACCCGGCAGCAAGGATCACTTTATCTGCTGTAAACTCTCCCTGATCTGTATGGATCCGGAATTTCTTTTTCCCGGGGATGATCTCCTGACATTCGGCCCCGGTGATAACGTGCACGCCTAACCGCGCGGCCTCCATCCTGAGTACATCCAGTACAGCAGATGCCTGATCCGAATGTGGGTAAAGGTACCCGTTCCTGTTTTTCGAATAGATTCCCAGCTTCAGGAAAAAAGCGATGGTCTGCTGGGCGTTGAACTTCTCCACAATATGCCAGGGAAACATCATATTTTCGGAATGATAATAGATGGGTTCCTGTGCCAGATTTGTGAAATTGCACCGTCCGTTTCCGGTTGATAAGATTTTCCTGCCGACTTTGTCTTTATGTTCCAGAATAAAGACTTCCGCCCCTTCAGAAGCGGCAGTGACGGCTGCCATCAGGCCGGATGCACCGCCGCCGATTACTGCGATTTTTCTCATATGTGCCTCCTTACGTTTTTGCTGCTTTGTTTGTCAGGCCAGATATTCTGTTAATATCAGCCGTATCGCTTCTTTTTTCTGCTCAGATAAAGTCTCCTCATCCTGAACCGCCGCATAAGGAACAGGCTGTCCCGCGGATTCCCGTCTTTTCTGGCGAGGTGGTTCCTCCGTCTGCTTCTCCTTTAGGAAACGGTGTGCGTATACATTATCCAGATAATCAGCCAGATAGGTTTCCACGCCTTTTATTTTATAAGCCTCATCCGAGAGCTGTGAGATGACGGAAATTGTAATCATTTCTGCCGCCCCGACAGCTAAATACTGGAACATGCCCTCACAGAAGCCATGTGCCATATAGTGGGTGGCAGCCCCCAGCACTGCCAGAATTCCGGAAAACCAGACCGTCTGTGTCTCCAGCTGCCGCCATGTATGTATCCTGAACAGAAATCCCCGGTATTCGTACAGGTATTTCCGGATAAATGCAAGGATATTACTGACGGGACCGTACGTCCTGTATGCATGTCCATATTCAGAGAGAATACGTTCCATCAGCCGGTGCCTGCTTTTAGACAGATTTCCCGCCGCTTTTACCAGACGGTGAAGGGTAAGATGGTTTATGATCTTTGAGAGAATCCCGATGACGCCCACGGCAGCCATGAGATAAAAAATGATATTTGTGTCAGCAATTACATTGTACAACATAAAAGACCTCCTGTGTTTCAAATGATGTCAACCTAGTTTTCTATATGAGCCTATTATAGCCCAACACGGCAGGTCTTTCCTCATAAATCGTTCTACATAATATGCTAAAATACGTGGGATGAATGTCAGTTTTCCAGAGACTTTGCGGAAACAATGCCTGCATCCACAAGGTTCTGGAGGGATTTCAGGATGCCGAGCTTCGCATGAGGCCATGTCAGCCCGCCCTGAAAATATACAGCGTAAGGCGGCTTGATTGGTCCGTCGGCGCTCAATTCGATGGATGATCCCTGCACGAATGCACCGGCTGCCATGATGACGTCACTGTCATACCCCGGCATTGCCCAGGGCTCGGGAGTCACGTAGCTGTCTACCGGCGCCGCGGCCTGAATCCCCTTGCAAAATGCAATCACACCCTCAGGGGTCCCGAGTTCAACCGCCTGTATGATGTCATGGCGGCTTTCATTTCCGTCCGGTATGACTCCAAAGCCCAGCTTCTCATAAATATTTGCCGCAAACACAGCGCCTTTTATCGCACTGCACACGACAGTCGGGGCGAGGAAGAAGCCCTGGTAAAAGGACTGCATAACGCCCAGAGAGGCTCCTACTTCTTTCCCGAGTCCCGGGGAAGTCAGGCGGTAAGCGCAGTTTTCAATCAGGTCTTCTCTTCCTGCAATATATCCGCCGATCGGGGCCAGTCCGCCGCCCGGATTTTTGATCAGGGAACCAACGATCATGTCCGCACCTACATCACTCGGCTCCCTTGTCTCGACAAATTCACCGTAGCAGTTGTCAACCATACAGATCACATCCGGTTTGATGCTCTTTACAAATGCAATCAGCTCACCGATTTTCTCCACGGAATAGCTGGGGCGGGTCTGATACCCTTTGGAACGCTGGATCGTGACCAGCTTCGTTTTTTCATTGATTGCTTCCCGGATTGCGGGATAATCGAAGTACCCATCCTCCAGAAGTTCCACCTGGCGGTATGTAATGCCATACTCTGCCAGTGAGCCTTTGGACGGACGGATTCCTATCACTTCTTCCAGTGTGTCGTAAGGCTTTCCGACCGGGGAGAGCAGCTCATCGCCCGGACGCAGGTTTGCAGCGAGGGCGAGTGCCAGTGCATGGGTGCCGCATGTAATCTGCGGACGTACAAGGGCGGACTCGGTGTGGAAGGCGCTGGCATAGACGGCTTCCAGTGTATCTCTTCCCATATCGTTATATCCGTATCCACTTGCGTACTGGAAACACCCTTCACTGACACGGTTTTCCTGCATCGCATGGAGGACCTTCAGCTGATTATATTCAGCGGTTTCATCGAAAATTTTGAAACGTTCGGAGAGTTCATCCTCGATTCTTAATCCAAATTCCAGAGTTTCCTGTTTGATTCCTAATTTTTTGTATATCTGACTGATTTCTGAATTCATTTATCTAACCTCTATTCTTTTTCCTTTTGCACCCCATACATGGGGCGGAATCATCATGCTTCAGATGATCCCGCGTATCTTCAATTCTGAAAGCATCTGATCCAGAAGTTTTGTTTCCTCATATGCATAATCCTGCTTGTTTAGCCAGATCACGTCTCTTTCCCGTTTGAACCATGTGATCTGGCGTTTGGCAAAGTGTCTCGTATCCCGCTTAATAACATAGACAGCCTCATCAAGACTCATTTCACCGTCCAGGTAAGCAAGGATTTCTTTATACCCGAGCCCCTGCATGGATACCATACCGCGGGTATAGCCGCGTTCTTTTAAGCCTTTTACTTCTTCCACCAGTCCCTCTTCGATCATCTGGTCAACGCGCATGTCAATCCGTTCGTACAGGCGTGCCCTCTCGTCACTAAGGACGAAGTAAGCGGACCGGTACGGGGAAGACTTCTGCCGTTCTTCTTCATTATGCTCCGAGATCTTTTTCCCTGTCTGATGGTGGAACTCCAGTGCCCGGATGACCCGTTTCACATTGTTTTCATGAATGCTTCCGGCGGCTTTTTCGTCGATTTCCTTCAGCATCCCATGCAGAAATGCCGCTCCTTTTTCTTCAGCGAGATGCTCCAGCTCTTCCCGGTAACCGGTATCGCTGTTATTTTCTGTAAAATCGATGTCATAAAGCAGGGCCTGGATATAAAAACCGGTCCCTCCTACAACAATGGGAATCCGGCCCCTTTCGTAAATGCCTTCCATTGCCTTTTTTGCCATCTGCTGGAAACGCACGACATGGAACTCCTCGTCTGGCTCAAGCGCATCGACAAGGTGATGGGGGACGCCTTCCATTTCTTCTGCCCGGATTTTCGCCGAACCGATATCCATATGTTTATACACCTGCATGGAGTCGGCGGATATAATCTCGCCGCCGACTGCCTTTGCAAGCCCGATGGAGGCCTTTGTCTTCCCGACAGCGGTCGGGCCTGTCAGAATAATCAATGGTTTCTTCATGTTTTCCACCCTTAATTTCTATACAATTCTCTTAAACTTCTTTTCCAGTTCCCGTTTGGTCATGGAGATGATCGTCGGCCTGCCGTGCGGGCAGTGGTACGGATTCTCAAGCCCCAGCAGTTCACCGATCAGGGAATCCACCTCCATTGTGGAAAGGCGGTTATTCCCCTTGACTGCCGCTTTACAGGACATAGAAGCCACCTTCTCATCGATCAGCTCCGGCGTCATGGTCGTGGTTACCCCGTCTGCAAGGGAGTCCAGCATCTCCATGAGAAGTTCCTTCTTGGCAATACTGAAGAGATTATCCGGTACGGCACGCACCGCATATTCCTCGCCGCCGAATGGCTCGATTTCAAAGCCAATCCTCCGGAACCGGTCCATGTGTTCCTTTAACAGCTCCGTCTCCTGCATAGAAAGGCTTAAGATAATAGGGGGACTTAAGTACTGGGACGTAAACTCCCTGTTCTTCATCTCACGCAGTGTCCTTTCATATAGAACCCTCTCATGGGCGGCATGCTGGTCAATGATGTAGAGGCTGTCGTGAAACTCAACAAGCCAGTACGTGTCAAATACCTGCCCGATCAGCTTATACTCCGCCCTGACATCGCGCCGGAGCAGTTTTTCCTCAAAGAGGTCCATCTGTTTCCCGCTTCCGGGCAGGCTTTCCACAGCCGGCGGTGCGGCCGCCTCTGGTTCGGGAGCCTTCTGTTCCCCGGTACTCTTCTGCTCTTCTATATGATAATTGCCGGTTTCACATATCCTATTCGTTTCCGGAATGCTTTTCGTCTCAGGGTTATTTTCCTTTTCCCTCCTGCTCTCAGCAGCCACACGGATGCGGTTTTCCTGTTCTTCTGCCCGGTGTATCTGGCCAGGGGCCTTGATTTCGGCAGAGGAAGTTCTGTTATGGTAGGACAAGACTCGTTCCTTCATTTTCCTGAGAAAATAATCTTCGTCTTTCGTTTCCGGAAGGGGCGCCGCTTTTTGTACGGGGGAGGAAAGTCCTGCCGCCCCTGCTTCGGCACTGGGTCTTGCCTTAGGTTTCAGCAGGAAAGGGCTGTCCTGCTCGGGAGGCTGTACGGCCTTCTTCGGTTCTGGCACATCGACGACAGGAATCAGTTCCGGCTCGAGAAGCGTCCTGTGCACACCCTCGTAGACCGTATTGTAAACCTCCTGCTGCTTCTGGAACCGCAGTTCCATCTTTGTCGGATGGACGTTGACATCAATGTCTTCCCCGTCGATCTCAAAGTGCAGGACAACAAACGGGAACTTATGCTGCATGACAAAATCCCGGTAGGCGTCCTCGACAGCCTTGGAAATCATCGCGCTCTTGATATAACGGCCGTTGATGAAAAAGTTCTCGAAGTTCCGGTTTCCACGGCTGATAAGTGGTTTTCCGAGGAACCCTTTCATGTGGAGCCCGCCCTTCTCATAGTCCATCTCAATGAGGCTGGCGGCCACTTCACGCCCGTAAATGCTGTAGATGACATCTTTGAGTCTGCCGTTCCCCGCAGTGCGGAGCTTTTCCTGTCCGTTATTGATGAACTGAAAGGAGACTTCCGGATGGGAAAGGGCCAGACGCATCAGCAGGTCCTGAATGTGCCCGGCTTCTGTCATCGCTGTCTTCAGGAACTTCCTTCTGGCAGGGACATTGTAGAAAAGCTGGCGGATCAAAAAAGTGGTTCCGTCCGGTGCACCGGTATCCTCCAGAGACAGCTCCTGCCCTCCCTCGATGATATAGCGGGTCCCGAAGGTTTCTTCCCTTGTTTTGGTAATCAGTTCCGTCTTTGTGACAGCGGCGATGCTGGAAAGCGCCTCACCTCTGAATCCGAGGGAGGCGACATGGGTCAGGTCGTCCACGCTGCGGATTTTACTTGTGGAATGTCTCAAAAATGCGTTCGGTACATCTTCCCTCGGGATTCCGCTGCCATTATCTGTGATACGGATGAAAGATATCCCTCCCTCCTGTATCTCTACAACAACTGCGGCAGCCTTCGCATCTATGGCATTTTCCACTAATTCCTTCACAATAGAGGCCGGACGCTCAATGACTTCTCCGGCGGCGATCTTATCGATTGTAATTTGATCTAATACCTGAATATGCGGCATACATTCCCTCCTTTATCTTAGGTGCCGGCCGGCGGATGATCAGACACGCCCAAGGGCCCGGCCCTCCCGTAAAAAGGCAGAAGCCATTTTCTAAGGAAGGGTCAGACCCCTTTGCCTACCAGCGGTTTTTTAATTTATTCTGTAATCTGTAAATCGCGTTTAATGCATCAATCGGTGTCAGATTGCCTACATCCATGTTCTTCAATTCTTCCAGAACATCATCGTCTTTTACCGTATCAAAGAGGGACATTTGTGCAATATCAACTTCGTCATATTTCTTTGTTTTCGGTTTTTTTCTGGAATCGTGGTCTTTCACGGCAATCTCGCTTACACGTGTTGTAATATCTTCCTCACTTAATTCTTCCACGATTTCTTTGGCCCTGTCAATGACGATATCCGGGACTCCGGCAAGCTTCGCCACCTGAATTCCGTAACTCTTGTCTGCCCCGCCCTTCACGATCTTGCGGAGGAATACGATGTCGTCACCTTTTTCCTTCACGGCGATACAGTAGTTGTTGACGTTTTCGATCTTCCCTTCCAGCTCGGTCAATTCGTGGTAATGTGTGGCAAAGAGTGTCTTTGCGCCCAAAAGCTTTGTATCTGAAATATATTCGACAACGGCCCATGCAATGGAAAGGCCGTCAAATGTACTGGTCCCGCGTCCAATCTCGTCCAGAATCAAAAGGCTTCTGCTCGTTGCATTGCGAAGGATATTGGCAACTTCCGTCATCTCCACCATGAAAGTACTCTGTCCTGAAGCCAGATCGTCAGACGCGCCAACCCTCGTGAAGATCCTGTCCACCAGCCCGATATTGGCACTGGCCGCCGGCACAAAGGAGCCGAGCTGGGCCATCAGGACAATCAGGGCGGCCTGCCTCATATAGGTAGATTTTCCGGCCATGTTCGGGCCGGTAATGATGGAAATCCGCTGTTTCTTGTCGTCCAGATAGGTATCATTAGAGATAAACATATTATTCGGAATCATCTTCTCCACGACAGGGTGCCTGCCATCCTTGATATCAATTGTCCCCTTCTCGTTAATCTTCGGGCGCACATAATTGTTCCGTTCTGCCACCAGCGCAAGGGATGCAAACACGTCCAGGGCTGCGACAGCCTTTGCCGTCTTCTGGATTCGCTCGACCTCTCCTGCAATGGTATCCCTGACAGTGCTGTAGAGGTCATATTCCAGTGCGAACAGTTTGTCCTCCGCTCCCAGAATCGTATCCTCCAGCTCCTTGAGTTCGGGGGTGATATAACGCTCCGCGTTTGCGAGTGTCTGTTTTCTTGTGTAGTAGTCAGGAACCATATCCTTGTAGGAATTTGTCACTTCCAGATAATAGCCGAAGACCTTGTTGTACTTGATCTTCATGGTCTTGATCCCTGTCTTTTCGCGTTCTTCTTCCTCCAGCTTTGCGAGCCAGTCTTTCCCTTCTGACTTCGCGCGCCGGAGTGTGTCAACCTCCTCATGGTAACCGTCGCGGATGATCCCGCCTTCCTTCATGGCCAGCGGGGGATCGTCAATGATCGCATCCCGAATCAGCATACAGAGGTCTTCCAGCGTATCCAGATCCCCTCGGATCCCGGTAAGCAGGGGGGACTGCATTTCCTCCAGAATATAATGCAGGGAAGGCAGCATCTCCAGAGAGGTCTTGAAAGCGGTCAGGTCCCTCGGGTTGGCGGAACCGTATGTAATCCTCGTGATCAGGCGTTCCAGATCATAGACAGGAGTCAGGTATTCCCGGATTTCCTCCCGGGAGATCGCCATGCTTTTCAGCTCCTCTACCGCATCCAGACGTTTGAGGATCTCTTCTTTTTCAATCAGCGGCTGTTCCAGATACTTGCGGAGGAGGCGCGCCCCCATCGCTGTTTTGGTCTTGTCCAGCACCCAGAGGAGGGAGCCTCTCTTTTGCTTTTCCCTGAGTGTTTCTGTCAGCTCCAGATTCCTTCTTGTGGAACTGTCCAGCATCATGTACTTTGCCGTTGTATAAGGTGTAATATGCGTCAGCTGGGCCAGCGAATTCTTCTGTGTCTCAATCAGGTATTGCAAAAGAGCACCGGCACTGATGATTCCGCAGTCATAATCCTCCAGCCCGAGGCCTGCAAACGAAGAAACGTGGAAATGCTCCAGCAGCTTCTTCCTGCAGATTGCATCGTCGAAGTACCACGAATCCAGAGAATAGATCGTAATCCCCAGCCTGTTTCTCAAGTCTTCCAGATCCATGCCGCTCATGTAAAAGGATTCATTGCAAATGATCTCGGAGGGCATGAATTTATAGATTTCATCCATCAGTTTTGCACTGTCTTCCAGTTCTGTTACAAAATAATCACCGGTCGTGATATCAGCAATAGAGATGCCGTATCTGTCGGCTATGTAAACGATACACATCAGGTAATTGTTCTTTGTCTCATCGAGGGCCTGTGGGGCCAGGTTCGTCCCGGGCGTCACGATTCGTGTAACCTCCCTTTTTACGAGTCCCTTGGCCTGCTTCGGGTCCTCCACCTGTTCACAGATGGCTACCTTATATCCTTTGGCAACCAGCTTATTCAGATAGCCGTCCACTGCATGGTAGGGAATGCCGCACATTGGCGCCCTCTCCTCCAAGCCGCAGCTTTTGCCAGTCAGTGTGATCTCCAGTTCCCGGGACGCGGTAACCGCATCTTCAAAGAACATCTCATAAAAGTCGCCTAATCTATAAAATAAGATGCAGTCAGGATAAGTTTCTTTTGTCTCTAAGTATTTCTGCATCATAGGGGTTAATTCTGCCACGTTATTACTTCCTTTCGCTTTTGTAATGGATAGCGGCTAAAGACGCTATCCAAAGTATATCATTTTTTAAAAAGTTGTGAAAGATAATTTTTCTCAGTAAAAAACTCTATAGCACATGAAAATGGGGCTTTGTTTCGCCATACAGCCAGTATAAAAGGTACCCGGTCAGCAGGATGCCAAGCAGGCATAAGCCCGAAAAAAGAATGGTGAAGGGGGCGCATATCTGCCCGAACAGCTGGAACGGCTGGTCCGAGTAATCCCATACATTCCATTTCAGCCATTTGTTGACTATGATTCCCGTGATGAATTCTCCTGCCGTTACAAATAATGTGCAGCGCAGCAGCTGGAGCCACAGTGGGTCCTCCCATTTGATCCAGAGTCCCTGCTGCCCGAAAAAGACAAGGCAGAGTCCCCCGAGTACAAACATGGACCAGTGTGAAAATCCTCTGAAAATCATCTCGAATGAATAATAAATTGTCCCGCCCAGTGCAAATAACACCAGATATTCGCTCACCTTCTTCACAGAAAAAACGTCCTCCTATATATCATTCCGGTCTGTTGCTGTCATTGATATATAGTTTGGACGTTTTTGCCTGAAATATAGTTGGAATTTATTCCTAATCTCCATACGGCATCCATTTTCTTTTATGATTCGCGTACCAGTTCTCCGATATAATAAAAACCTTTGCATTCTTTCAGTTCTACAGGTACGATTCTGCCAGCCAGGCTTTCATCTCCCGGAAAATGTACGAGCAGGTTATTGCTCATTCTTCCGGTCATCAGGGACGAATCATGGTCATTCACAGTTTCAACGAGAACCTCCTGAACAGTATCCGTGTATATACTGCAGACTTCGCTGGAGATATGCTGCACCTCCTTTAACAGACGGTCAAAGCGGTCTTTTACCACGTCCGCCGGAACCTGGTCTTCCATTACCGCTGCGGGCGTGCCTGTCCGTTTGGAATAGATGAAGGTAAACGCACTGTCATAGCGGACCTTTCTGACAACATCCATTGTCTCCAGAAAATCTTCCTCTGTCTCACCGGGAAATCCGACAATGATATCCGTAGTAAGGGAGATGTCCGGCACTGCGGCTCGGATTTTTTCAACCAGTTCCAGATAATGCTCTTTCGTATACCTGCGGTTCATCTTTTCCAGAATCCTTGAACTTCCGGACTGGACAGGTAGATGCAGGTGCCTGCATATTTTTTTCGAAGTTCTCATGACCTCGATCAGTTCATCGGAAAGATCTTTCGGATGGGAAGTCATGAAACGGATCCGTTCCAGTCCCTCGATTTTTTCAATCTCCATGAGGAGCTGTGCAAAGCTCATTGGGTGCTCAAGTGTCTTCCCGTAGGAATTGACATTCTGTCCGAGCAGCATAACTTCAACGACACCGTCATCGACAAGCCTGCGTATCTCGCGGATGATATCCTCCGGGTTCCGGCTCCTCTCCCGCCCTCTTACATAAGGGACGATACAGTAGCTGCAGAAATTATTGCAGCCAAACATGATGTTGACACCCGATTTAAAGGAATACTTCCGCTCACTCGGCAGGTCTTCCACGATCTTATCCGTATCTTTCCAGATATCAATGACCATCCGTTTCGATTCCATGCGGGTTACAATCAGCTCGGCAAACTTAAAGATATTGTGGGTTCCGAAGATCAGATCCACAAAACGGTAGCTTTTCTTTAATTTTTCAACTACCTCAGGTTCCTGCATCATGCAGCCGCAAAGGCCGATCAGCATGTGCGGGTTCTTCTTTTTCACCCTGTTTAACTGTCCCAGCCGCCCATAGACACGCTGGTTGGCGTTCTCGCGGACCGTACAGGTGTTGTATATTACAAAGTCTGCCTTTTCTTCATCCGGTTCCTCCACGTAGCCGATCTGCTCGAGAATGCCGGAGAGCTTCTCAGAGTCTCTGGCATTCATCTGGCAGCCGAAAGTGGTCACACAGAAGGTCAGCGGCCTTCCGGCTTCCTGAGACTGCTTTTTTAAATATTCTTTTGCCTTTGCGATAAAATAGTACTGTCTTTCCGGCTCTCTGGCCGGAGCCTCTTTTGACAGGTCAATCGTCGTATAATCAATCGTGTTCATATGTATGAATCCTCTTCTATCATTCATTCGTTATGTAGCTATGGTGCATGTCAGATAAACTGGTTCCTCCCTGCATCATATTCATAATCAATCATTTTAAGCCTGCCGGACAGTTCTGTTCTTGATATATCCATGTCATCACACAGATCGTCCAGTGTCCTGTAATAATCTCTGAGCTTTGTGTTAATGACACCGAGCAGAATGACCGGGTCAGCCGGAAGTTTGTTTAACATGTGTATATCTCCCTTTCTGTTATAATCATCTCCGGACGGATGTCATGTTCCCTGGATGGGATGGAGTCCAGACATTGTATGGAATAAGCGAGTGCGATCGTCCGGTAGTCAGGATGGCGTTTAAGATAGGCATCGTAAAATCCTTTTCCATAGCCGATGCGCCGCCGGTTCTTATCAAAGGCAACACCGGGCATGACCACCAGCACATTTTTACCGGAATCAGGATTCCCGGCAGGTCTGTCTTCATCTGGTTCCGGAATGCCGAAATATCCTTTTTTCAGATCAGCCAGACTCTCTATATAGAAAAACTCCATCCGCATAAAGGGCCCGCTGTCCGTAAGAATTTTCGGAACGGCAAGCCTCCTGCCTGATTTCCAGACATGTTCCAGTATCCCGTATGTTATGACCTCTTCCTCAAAGGAAACATAACAGTATACCTCGTCTGCCTGTTGGTACAGCGGCTGGTCAAAGAGCCTGTCCCTGATCAGGGCGCTGTATTTAAGCCGCTCATCTTCAGGAAGGGCGGCTCTCTTTGATCGGACTATTTTTCTAATTTCCTTTTTTGATTCCAAACTTCTCACCCAGATTCGTGACGCTTCCGTCTTTTTCCTCAATGTCAATTCTGTCGAGCTGGCTGCGGAGATTTCTCCGAAAGGAATCCACATACTCCTGACGAAGGATCTTCTGTTCCTTTTTTTCGGAATCAGTCAGCCCTTCAGCCTTTGATTTCCTGTATAATTCATTAATTCGTTTAATCTTTTGTTCGTCCATTTGTATCTCCTTTTTGTAAACCAACCTTTATATTACACTATTTGATACCATTCGTCTACTTGTCAGCTCGAATAATTTTCTAAAAATCCGTAAAGTGCTTCCTCTGTTTCCATATATTTCGCACCCCTGATTTCCTCCTGCACTTCCTCGGGCAGGTCTGTAAGCGGAATATTAGTAACCTCGAAAATGGTCTTCTTATCATAGAGATAGACTACTACATAGCCGTGCAGTTCACATATATAGTATCCTTCGTTCTTAGTTGCTTCACCTTTTGTCGTGACGCTCTCCGTATTTTGTTTAGGAATCTCGGACTCCACCCTGGCCTGCTGCCTGTCCAATGCAAATTTATAGCTTAACTGGTAACCAATCCCGATTGCGGAAACAAGCAGGAACACACCCGCAAAAAAGCCAATACAGTATCTCGGTTTCATAAGGATCCAACTCCTTTTTTACATACAGTATTGGCTTTTTATATAAAAAATATACAGTTTTACACTTTTTCATTATCCTTCTTTACGAGGAAGAAGGTGGAAGCGGCGGCAGATTCTTAAAAGCTTATAACCCTGCGGCAGATCCTTGATGTCCTGTTCCGTAAGCGTTCCCAGTTTCAAAATACTAAAGGCGTATACAGCCACGGCTGCAAGGACGGATATCATCGTTGCCACGACGCGCCCCGGGAACACGATAGCCAGCACAAGATGCACGGCATAAGTCACGATACCCATGATCACGGCGGCGATCAGCGGTTTGACAAAGGTCCGCTCCATCTCCTGCTTATAACCGCTCGCCTTGCCGATTGCCCTTGCATTTAAGAAACACATGCAGACGGCGAAAACGATATTGCTTCCAACCAGTGCGTAAATATTCCATTTAAAAACAACGAGCATGAGCAGTAACGCAGCGATATGTATAACAAGTGAAATCGCCGCGTTCTTTGCGGGCGTTGAAATCCTGTCCAGTCCCTGCAGAATGGAGTTGGACACGGTGGACCAGCAGTAGAATACTACGGTAACCGCCCCCAGGGAAAGGAGAAGCGCCGGTGTTTTACGGGAGTCATTAAATAAAAGTACCATAAGCGGTGAAGCCAGCACGACAAAACCTACAAAACACGGAATCGCCACCAGCATGGTAAACCGGATGGTCTGGCTGATCTTACCATGTATCAAAGTCTTATTGCCTGTCGGGACAGCCGCCGTCAGACTCGGGATGACAGATGCCGCCAGTCCGTTCGCCATAGCCATTGGAACATTAATCAGGGTATTATACTTCCCGGTATAGATTCCCTGGAGCGCCATATACTCCTTCTCGGAAAATCCCTGTGCAGCCATAATTTTATTAAAAAGCGTCAGGTCAATTAACTGGTTGATATTATAGATTGCCGTACTAAATATAACCGGAACCATAGTAAGAAGCAGGATCTTCAGGATGCGGCTGTAACTCTCCTGCCGTCTCGTCCTGTCCGTTTTAAGCTGCCGGCGGATGACATTCTTGAATGCAAATAAAGCAAAAAGCAAAAACAGGAGCCCTGCCAGTGCACCCATAATTGTACCAACGGTTCCACCTGCCGCACCGTAGGCGGGTCCTAAGAGTTCTTCGTTATTTTTTTCGGCGGCGCCTGCCCCGATTTTAAACAGCACACTTGCCCCGACCAGACTGATCACGGCATTGATGATCTGTTCAATGACCTGTGACACCGCAGTCGGGACCATGGTTCCGAGTCCCTGAAAATACCCGCGCAGCACACCCATGACGGATACAATGAACAGGCCGGGAGCCAGTACCTTCAATGCATATACACTCAGCGGGGATTCCATCAGGTGTGTGGAAATGGCATCCGCGCCGAAAAAGATGAAAAGTGCCACGACGGCGCCTATCACGATCGAAAATGCCAGCGCACACGTAAATACCCGGAAAGCATTCCTGCGCTGCCGCATTGCCATTCTGGCGGAAACCAGTTTGGAGACAACGATCGGAAAGCTTAAAGAAGAAAGGAGCAATGCAAGGGAATATACCTCAAATGCATAACCATAAAATCCGTTTCCTTCATCCCCGAGTATATTTGCAAGCGGAATCCTGTATGCAACACCTATAATTTTGGTGAGCATGGCAGCGGCGGCGAGTATGGCTCCCTGCATCAGGAAATCATCTTTTTTCTTCTTTTTATTCTTATGTGTTTCAGCCATAAAGTCCTCCGTTTATTCAGCTACCGTAATATCTGAATCTTTTCTAAGATCTCTCTCTGCTTCTGTTCCATCTGGATGCGTTCGTCCTCCTCCATATGGTCATAGCCAAATAAGTGTAACATACTATGGGCGATCAGGAAAGCATATTCTCTCTTCGGAGTGTGGCCGTATGCTTCTGCCTGTGCAAGGACCTTATCTTTGGAAATCACGATATCCCCCAGCATAAGCTCCCCGGATTCCGGATTGAAGCTGTCCCCCGGATTCTCTTCGAGGCCGGAAAAATCTCCCGGTGTGCCATATTCCAGCATCGGAAATGACAGGACATCTGTTGCCCTGTCAATCTGGCGGAACATCTGGTTCATCTCCCTGATATCTTCATCGGTTGTCAGAAGCAGATTAATCTCCGCCTCATAAGGACATCCTTCGTATTCCAGTGCAGCCTCTATGACAAGCTCTGCGGTTTCTTCAGTATCAAACGGCAGTCTGACTGCCCCTTCTTCTTCCATGTATAGACTCATTACTTTCTCCTTTTGCCGCTGTTTCTCCTGCCATCCTTATTACCCGGCCGGATACTTTTCTTTTCATATTCTTCATATGCCTTAACGATCTTCTGCACAAGCGGGTGCCTCACGACATCCTTGCTCGTCAGTGTACAGATACTGATATCGTCGATATTTTTTATGACATTAACCGCTACATCGAGTCCTGAGACTGTTCCCGGCGGCAGGTCCTTCTGTGTGGTATCGCCTGTGATAACAACCTTGGACCCAAAGCCGATACGGGTCAGGAACATCTTCATCTGTGCGGGGGTTGTGTTCTGCGCTTCATCCAGAATAATGAAGGCGTTGTCAAGCGTGCGCCCCCTCATATAAGCCAGCGGGGCAACCTCAATCAGCCCTTTTTCAGAATTCTTCAAAAAGCTTTCGGCCCCCATGATCTGATACAGTGCATCGTACAGTGGACGCAGGTAAGGGTCTACCTTGCTCTGCAGGTCCCCCGGGAGGAATCCCAGCTTTTCTCCTGCCTCGATAGCCGGACGGGTCATGATGATCCGGCTGACCTCATTGCTTTTAAAAGCCGTAATTGCCATTGCCATCGCCAGATACGTCTTTCCGGTCCCGGCCGGCCCTAAACCAAAAGTAATCATGCGGCTGCGGATCGCATCCACATACTTCTTCTGCCCGAGCGTCTTAGGCTTGATTGGTTTGCCCTGAAGTGTATGGCAGATCAGGTCCCTGTCGATCTCCACGATCCCTTCTTCCTGGTCTTCAAAGACAAGGGATATGGCATAGTCTACATTCTGTTCCGTAATCACGTTTCCGCGCCGGGATAACTCAGTGAGCTGTTCCAGTACCCTCTTTGCCTTTTCGGCGGCATGTCCCTCTCCTAATATTTTTGTCTGTCCGTCACGGGCGATTAATGTGACGTGAAATGTGCGCTCCATCTTTTTCGCATATGCATCAAACTGGCCGAATACATTTTTCTCGTGTTCGGCCGGTATGTCAATCATCAGTTCTGCCAGACTCATCCTGTTTTTTCCTTTCCATATATATTCTATGTGTATTTTAACACTATTTTTCTTAATTGGAATACCCTTTTCCAGTATTTCCTAAGAAAAAAGAATTAAATTTACTTTTAATTATTTTCATATTCATTTTATTGTATAACTTTTTCATCCGGATATGTATGATTTCAAAAATTTGTCATAAATCAGGTTGATACCGCTGGATGAAATTTTCTATGAGAAAAAATTAATTTCTAAGATATGTACAGATTGAAAATACTTTCATCGGTGCTAATAAACTGTAACCTTTAATTAATACAAATAATATATCAGATAATTTATTGTGCTTTCATATTATTGAATAACAATATATAAAATGGTATAATAAATATAAGTAATAAGTAAAATGTTTATTGTAAATGAAAAGGGAGGGCAAAGAAATGGGAACTGAAGTTTTAATAAATAAAAAGTATGATTATATTTGCCGCTATCGTCCTAAGGCTTCCGGATCTGGCAGGGATGAATGCAGGGAAATATATCTATCCCGGCAGCAGGCCGCATTATTAACCCTCCTGCACAGGACAAAAAGTTTTCCAGTATTCAGGCTCATGAATATGTATGATACAAGCCATGTATACGCCGAAATGTCAAAAGACCCGTTTTATGTCACCAGTGACATGGAAACGGATGAAGAGATACTCGAATCCTCAGAAGATCTGAGGTATCTGTGCGGGCTAGGACTTTTGGAAATGGATTTCGGCGGGAAGGATAAGATTTATGTCTATCATTCTTTGGAGGATGGGGAATTTTTTAAGACAATCTTACAGAAATACAGCAAAATATCACATGTACACCCACTCATCCACAGAGGCGTTGTCCGTCTGACAGAAGACGGCAGGACGACAGAACTGATCTGCAGAAGGTAGTCTGCCCCTGCCATGCAAAAAGACATCTGTGTTTCGAAAAAGCACAGGTGTCTTTTTGCAACTAATTTCCTTAGATCATAAGATCCTTCTTTTCAAGAATCGCTTCTACTGCCGCACAGGCCGGGCAGTCACAGTATCTTGCCCCGGCAGCCTTAATCTCGCGGGCGTGTGCCGCTACTTCTTTTGCCTTATCCGCCCCGAACACCTGGGCCCCTGTTTCAGACTCTGCAAATCCGATCAGATTGTCGACCGGCATGATACCCTCTTCCAGTTCTTCTATATACTTTCTGGTTTCTGCGGCCTCCCCTTCTGTACCGACGGCATCCAGCCATGCCAGAGCCGCAGCCTTTGTCTCACTGCTGCATGTCGGTGCGTCCACTAATTCGTGTGTCTTCTCAACAACGTAGTTCAATACTTCCTTGTCCATAATTAACACTCCTTTTCTTCCAGAACTTTTCCTATATTTTACCATACTTATCCGGGTAACGCAATTTGAACCTCTTTCCTATTCAAAACCCTATTCAAAACAAGAGAACCAAGCGTTACCATGCACGTCTGGTTCTCCTTTATAGGGATCATTCCTGTGTTTCTTCTGTTCCATCCGAAGTCTTATTCTCAATCTGCATGATTTCGGTGTCCTTCTCCTGTGTGATCCGCTCATTCAGGTATAAGATGCCTTTTGCTGTTGCCGTGTCCTGACCGATATGTATTTTCACACTGTTATCTTTCATCTGGACATCCTTCTCTTCCAGATCTTTGGAGAACAGGCTGAAGTTTTCACTCAGCTGTTTCTGGAGGTCTTCTTTTGTGTGTGGTTTCTCTTTGGAGGTGTATGATCTAACAATCTTACTGCCGTAAGATACAGGGAGGTAGAAATTCTCACCTAATTTCAGCTGGTGCTCCTTTGTGTACATCTCCCATTCTTTATAATCATTCTTCAGTGTGCCGACTGAGAGTATCCGGAAACCGATTTTTAGATAATACAAGCGTCTCTGGGACTTCTCATAGTATTTCTTTTTATATTTTGTGCTGATTGTATCCTCGTAAGCCATCTGTGTATCCGCAAATATATCCGCATCCGAAGTCTGGTACTGGTAGTCGATGACTTCGCCTGCATCGTTCATGACCTCGATCCTGCCGGACACGAGGATATCGCCTTTTGCGACGGTATCTCCGACATGCACCATCGGGACTCCCGTCCGGGTGATGATACTGGTAATCACGCCGTCTTTCGTTGCAACCAGGTCTTTCGGCTCCTTCGGCTGAGCCTGGCTGCTCTCGGTTTTTGGGACTTCCGGGGGAGTGGAATCGGAGGAGGCACTTTTAGGGTCCGCATCCTCTCCATCCTCCCGGAACGTATCTTCATTTTCCTTGATCTGGATACGGAGCCGGCTGCCGTCAATGGATGCAGATACCCAGACGATATCATCGTACTCTTTTCGGATTTCTTTTACGATCTGTGCACAGTCAACCTGTTTTTTCGGCATATGAGGAGTGACCTCTTTCGTCTCGAGGAATTCAAGCAACGTCTCGTTTGTCCATTTTTCGTTTCCCTCAAAATGAATGTCCCAGATAAAGCTGGAATACAGGTATAAAAGCCCGAGACAAAGGAAGAAGCTGATAAAAAACAGCTTCCGCTTCCGGTACCTCTGCAGAAAAAAAGGAAGACCGGCCCTGCCTGTCAGTACCACTTTTGTATGCGTCTTGCGGACGATCGGTCGAAGCTTTCGAAAACCTTTGAGGCTCATATACATCTCATACGCATTGCCGCAGGGAGTCAGTCCCCATATATAAATTTGATGGTGGCTGCACAGATTTAAAAAGCGTTCGGGGGAATATCCCTCGACGCGGACCTTTACATAGCCATGTACATACCGGATGATTGACTGTATCACAGTTTTTCTTACCTCACTTACAATATTCTAGCGAACAAATTCTGCCTGTAATCTTCATTTCATCGTTGGTATAATACTCTATTTGAAGGTTTTTCCCCTGAAGCCGGATCTGGCACCCTTTCGTCTGGACACGGATCAGGACATCCGTGTATTCAATGATGCCGCGGTAATTTTCGATGCAGACTTCCTGACAGCCCACGATTGTGACAACGGCTGCACCGAGGACTACATCCTTTGGCATACTTGCAGCAGATGCCAGTTTTTCTTTGAATTTTTCGTTATCTAAATCTCTGCCCATATAGAAATGCCACACATACGCCCTTTATTTGAAGTATATGTGCGGCACAATTGTCCTATTCTTATGAATTCTTATTTCCGGCTTCTGATGCGGACTGCTGCGGCCATCAAAATAACACCCCCGGCAAGGAGCCAGTATTTTTCGGTATAGCTGCCCTTCGTCATCGAGAAGGGATAGAATACCTTCAGATATTTAGAGCCTGCCCCCATTGCGGTGATATAGTAGAATACAGGGATCATGTAACCCGCAATCAGGTTATCCGTCAGGCTGTAAAACAAAAGTCCGAGCCCTCCCATAAAGATCATTTCCGCGAGTGTCCCTGCATAGTATGCCGGTGCCTCCATCTGGCAGCCATTTATGTGGAGAATTAAGAGGTATACGCCGAGATATAATGCGAGGACAAGCACGGCCTCTATGGCCCGGATGCTGTAAACAGTGCTTATTTTTGTATATTTCGACCGGATCAGGTCTCTTAAATCCGGATTCTGCTCGGGAAGGAAGACAGGGGGGATCAGGATAATCCCGATCAGGGCCACATACATTTCCAGAACCTTGGCAGTGTCCGCCAAAGGCAGGTTCTTTACCCCCAGTACGAGCGGGGAAAGGCAGAGCAGGATGCCTGCTGTGACGGCATGGACGGGCAGGTTATGCCTTATGTTCTCTCTTGCGATTTCCAAATAATTTGCCACGGATATCAAGCCTCCCTTTCCTCTTTAATGAATAGATCCAGACAGTAACTGCAGCGAGCAGGATGGAAATTCCTGCGTACAGCGCCCTGTTTGCAGCCAGCTGGCTGAAACCTGCATGAAAACCTTCATAATTAAACGGTGTGTTGTGTCTGGGAACGAGATCCCAGCCGTATATTCCGCCGTGCATGGCTGACATGGAACTAAAGACAGACAGAAACCACCAAATAAGCTGTACCAGTACACCCAGAGCCGTATCCGTAAGTTCCGTCAGAACCATTCCCACGGCAGTGGAGATCATGGCAGTCGGCATCAGCCAGCCAACACTGTATTTCACGAATGCCAGATAATCCAGACGGATACCTCCTCCTGCAGCTTTGATACATTCGGACAGCGGTATGCAGGAAATGAGAAGAACCGGCAGCATCAGCATTACAATCATGGAAAAGTAACGGCTGAAGATAATCACGGCTGAAGAGGCCTTTCTTGATGCGATCAGCGCCTGCATGCGGGAACGCCTGTCACGCATGCCCCGCGTGGCTGCCAGAAATACGGGCAGTATCCCGAGCATAATTCCCATGTAATCACTAAACAGTCTTGCATATGCACCGGTAAAATGATCTTTTTCTGTCAGGTCATTATATTGCTGCAGTGCCTGTTCATAAGTCATTGGTGTTTTTGCATTTGTTTTAAGACTCTCTTTACTGTAATTGGAACCTCCTCCAAGCATATCGTCTGTTTCTTCCATTAATGCACAGAACCGTTCAAAAGTAAGCCCGTCTTTTGGCTTGACCGGCGAACTGCCGTATACGATCTGGCTGTCTCCCTGGGCCGCTGTCATCGCATCGTCGATCTCCTGATCTGTGGACAGCCCTGTTGTTTCAGTAACAATCTCATGGATCCTCTTTAACTCCTTTTGACTGGGCTTGACTGTTTTATAAAACCCGATCGGGTACGTTGTAAAGGAGCCGCTCCTGTACTCACTGACCAGATATCCAAGCGTTGCCTCCATTGTGGCCTGTTCATCACCGCCTGCGACCATGCCGTAGTCTTCCTGCCCCGGTTCCGGTTTCTCGGCAAATTCCATGCTGCCGAGCTGGGAGTTGAAAAAAATAAGCAGGATCAGGATGATCAGCCAGTAGATCATGCTTTTGGCCGTCTGTTTACATTCTTTTATGAATAGATGTCCAAACATCAGGCCTCACTCCCTTCTCCGTTCATCAGATACATGTAAGCATCTTCTACACCCGCATCACAGCTTTCGGCCGAAGCGAAGGGCTTCTTCTCTGCGATAAAACGGATCATGACATTGTTTCCAAGTGTCAGCATGCTGGTTACGATGTATCTTTCTTTTAATTGCGGAAGTTCGTGTCTGCTGATCTGGGCAGTATAAACTTTTCCGTCAGCCATTTCAATCAGGCCGGAAACGGTTCCCTGATAAAGGATTTCCCCATTATTTAAGACGGCTATCTGTTCGCAGGTTGCTTCGATGTCCCCTACAATATGGGTAGAGAGAATGACGATGCGCTCTTCTGCAATCTCACAGAGAAGATTCCGGAAACGGACTCTTTCCTCCGGGTCCAATCCGGCCGTCGGTTCGTCTACAATAAGAATTCTTGGGTTATGCAGGATCGCCTGGGCGATACCGAGGCGGCGTTTCATTCCGCCGGAAAGTGCCTTTACTTTTGTTTTTCTGTCATTCTGGAGATTCACCTTCTCCAACAGATATGGAATTCTCTTTCTGCGTTCGGCTGTACTCAGTCCGGAGAGAACGCCCAGATAATCCATTGCCTCATAGACGCTCATATTCGGGTACATGGAAAAATTCTGGGGCAGGTACCCGGTCATCTTACGGATTCTGGCAGAGTCTTCTACCGGAATTCCACAGACTGTAATCCGTCCGTCTGATTTTGGCAGCAGTGTGGCAAGCACCTTCATAAGAGTCGTTTTTCCGGCGCCGTTTCGCCCGAGCAGTCCGAACATTCCCTGTTGAATGGTCAGATCAACCTCCTTTAAAGCCTGTTTCTTTCCATAATATTGATTCAAATGTTCAATCTTAATTTCAGCAGACATTCTTTGATTAACCTCTCTTTCCTGAAGATCCCCGGACTTGTTTTGTCTTAGTCCATTTCATTTTTATGTGATCTTCTTGTCTATGAAGCTATCATACCGAAGAAATGTCTATATTTTCTCTATGAAAACTTAAGATTCTCTTCATTCATTCTTACTGGAAAATGAAGCTGTCACAACCGCACCGCCTTCTATGGAGTTGGCCAGACTTAACTCACCGCCGTGCTTGGCACAAAGCTGCCTGCAGATATGGAGCCCGATTCCAAAATGGGGATTCTCACCGTCATTCTCTTCCGGCAGTTTCCGGTGCTCCCTGTGGTAAGGAAGGAGGGCCTTTTGAAAGTCATATTCTGTAAATCCGCTTCCGTCATCCTGAACGACCAGATACAACATCTCTTCTCTTTCTTCATATTGAAGTGTGACTGTAATCCGTCTGGATGCAAAGCGGATGGCATTTGACAGCAGATTTTCCAGAACCTCCAGAAGGAGATTTACATCGACAGCCGCTTTTTTTGAGGGCAGGGTTTCAGTTTGTCCGCTAAGAATAATTTCCACATCGCCGATCTGGTTCAGTGCAAAGATAACCTCTAAAATTTCACTCTGGATCTGCCCGGGCGTATAGAGTTCTTTTTGTACCGGAATCTCATCAAGGCTGCGGATTCCTTTCATTGTCCTGCTGTACTGTTCCAGACGGCTTAAATGCTCTGACATCAGTCTGAGCGTCTCTAACATTTTCTCCTGACTGATTTTCCCCTGTGGCAGGTAGCGCTCCAGAAAGTCGGAATATCCTTTCAGAACGGTTAGCGGCGTCCTTAAGTCATGGGCAAATGCGGCATTGAGCTGTTTCTGGTTCTCTACCAGCTCCCACATCATTTCCTTATTATGTATGAGTTCAAGCCGCATTTCGTCGAAGGAACGGCAGAGCAGCCCCATCTCATCCCTGCTTTCATATGTCAGGTCAAAATCCAGATTATTCCCCCGGACCTGTTCTGTGCCTTCTTTTAGAATATTCAGAGGTTTTTTCAATCTTTTCTTATAAAAAAGCAGGCTTGCGGCAATAGACCCTGCTACTCCATAGACAAAGGGACTCCACACACGTATCGTGTCGAGCAGGAGCATCCAGAGCCCGTCGTGATTCTGAAAACCGGTGTAATTGTCCGTCCAGAACGGCCACTCCGACAATTTGATGGTAAAGAACCATAATTCGCTGTCACCGCTGTATCTGCTCCAGATCATGCTTTCATACCGGTAGCAGGCCGTTATCGTCAGATAAGACAGTACCGCCCCAGCCGCGGCAAACACGAGGATATATGCGGCGATTGCGCTTCGAAATGACATATTGCGTATTTTATGGCTGACCACAGATGTTTTTTCTTCTAACCAATCCATTTGTACCCCACTCCCCATACCGTTTCTATGTATGTTTTCTTTGTGAACCCGGACAGCTTCAGCCGGATGCGCCGGATATGCTCAGTCACAATGCTGCTGTCACCGCAGCCGTCGTAGCCACGCACTTTCTCATACACCTGTTCCTTGGAAAATACCTGTCCACTGTTCATGGACAAAAGCTCCACAATATTGAATTCTGTTTTTGTCAGGTTCACTGGCCGGTTATCGTAATAAACACAGCGCTCCTCATAGTGTATGGCCAGAGCCCCCTGTACTCTGACAGCCTGTGTCTGATTCTTCCGATCCTCCCGGCGCAGGTGTGCCTCAACCCTTGCACCCAGTTCCTCGATACTGAACGGCTTAACGATATAATCGTCACCGCCCAGAAGGAGTCCCCGTATCCGGTCCTCCTCCTCAATCTTGGCGGTCAGAAAGACGATCGGGCAGGATACATGGCTGCGGATCATCGTACACACCTCAAATCCGTCAATCCCGGGAAGGTTTACATCCAGCAGGATAAGGTCTGGTTTCATGGACAGCCTGCTGAAAACCTCGGTTCCGTTCGTGGCTGTGATCACCTGATATCCCTGTATTTCAAAATAATCTTTTAAGAGCTGGAGGATTCCAGGCTCATCATCAACTGCTAAAATTTTTTTCATATAATATTCATCCAACTTTCTACAGAGTTCGTGTTGTTATTATACTAATAAATTCTCTACAAAAAGTCTACAAGGAGATAGGACTGGAATTATTTAACCAATTTTAAAACATCTTTTGCAGTCATGTTTGAGTAGAGTTTTCCATCAATGAGTATGTTGGGGGCGGTCCGGCATTGTTTCAGGCATGGCCTTGTCTTTATACATACTTTGCCGTCTTTTGAGATGCCGTTTTTTTGGGTCTTAAGTTCCCTGTTTAGAGTTTTTAGAAGTTCCTGTGAACCTTTGTCTGTGCAGGCTTTTCCTGTGCAGACTACGATTTCATGCTGGTAGGCTGCCTCCTTCAGTGAGGGGTAGATTTTGACCAATACCTGGATGACAGAAGGGCTGACCCCGGCGGCTTCGGCCGCACGTCGCTTTAACTCCGAGGTGATGCAGCCGTTGACTTCCTGAAGTTCCCTCAGCATCTGTACAATATTATCCTGATCGCTTTTGTTGTCCATCTGGCTGTAATACTGCAGTATTTCTTCTGTCTGCCCTGCTTTCTGAGAATCATTCATTTCTATTAACCTCCGTTTCTCTTCCATTTTATCAGTATTACCTGAAACTGTCAGCCTTAATCTTAATACAGTCAAAGACCCCGCAGGCATAGATAAACCGCAGGGCCGGATGTCCTGCGGTTTGTTCTTGATGGTTGACCTCTGTTTTGCAAAAGGAGCCATAAACATATTAATTTAAAAGTGTCCCTTCCATCCGCACCGGCTGGTGGTCTGTGTATTCAAAGTCAGTATTGATATTCTCTACCTGATTAACCTTTATATTATCTGATACGATAAATCCGTCCAGGACATAGACCTGTGAGTCCTCGTAGTTTCCGCTGTAAGGCCCGTTTAACAGCCTGCATGTGGGTACGTTGTCGGAAACGGCGAAGGAGAACCCGTCAGGGATATCTTCCGTGCCGACAATACCGGGAACCCAGTTGTCTTTGTTGTGGATCGGGTATTTATCCATGCCCTCGAATGTCTGGTTGAAGTCTCCACCCGCAATGACATAATTACCTTTTTCATATTCGGCTTCCAGTTTTTCTGCAAGCATCCTGCTCTGTGCAATCTTTCCTTCGCCGCTGTCATAAGCCTCGAGATGGAAATTGATCAGGACGAGTTCTTTGTCTGTGCCTTCAAGCGGGACCCTCGTCTCGAGCATACAGCGCTTCAGATTACAGGTCTTGACCGGCCAGCTGAAGGACTCCGGAAGTGCGATACGGGATGCAGCCGTGACTTCCAGACTGGTCATGGTGACAAGGCCGCTTTTTACTTTTCCGATCGGTGGCAGCGGGTACGGAACATAATCACACTTAAAATTGCATGCGAACATTCCGGTTAACCCGAGTGCATCCTCATAGTATTCCTGCTCGTCAATATGGTAGGAACGTTTGGAATCCCGGTCTACTTCCTGAAGGAAATAAATATCCGCGTCCTGTTTCTCTAAAATGGACGTGATCCCCTTTAGATTATTTTCTACTAATTCTTTGCTCTCCGGCTGCACTTTGGTACCGCCGTCCATAAAAAAATCTTCATCTTTACTTAATCCCGCATAACCGGTATTGTATGTAAGTATTGTAAATGAATCCCCAATATCCAGCGAATCTGTTCCATTTCCCGTTTCAACGGCTTCAACCGCCTTCGGACGGTATTCCCGTATCGTCAGATATCCCACTAAAACTGCGAGAATCAGTATGACAGCAAGTACAATTCCTCCTGCTATTTTCAATCCTTTTCTCTTCTTTTTCATAAAACCGCCTCTCTCCATACTTTGTTTAAGGATAAAAATGATGTATATACCTTGAACTTATTTTAACTTAAACTTAACATTTTGTATAGTAGGAGGAGAAAACATTCACAGAAACCGTTTTGCTATTCTTAAAAATTCTTCATTCGTCTGGAGAAAATCATACATTGGATTATTTTTCATTTCAGACATCAGTCCCGAAAGCAGCTTTTTTTCTGAGTTCTGTTTTTGTGACGCATCGATTCCAGAAATATCAGGTGCTATATCCCGGAACAAAACGGTGCTTTTCATATCCCAGGGAGTCCGAATAGCAAAGAGCATTCTTTTTAGGAGAGAGACCGCTCTTTCTTCATCTTTTAGAAGGACTGCCGTGTGAAACTTGAGCACCTGGCTGCTGTACTCCCATAGTCCGAAGGTTTCGGCAGTCTTTTCCCATGCTTTAGCAGCATATCCGGCCATCTCATGATCATCTTTTTTTACGGCACATTCGCCCAGATACATCAGAATGATCATGATTTCACTCAGTCTCATTTGCAGCAAATGTTCCAGTATTCTGGCCGCGTCATCCATCTTCCCCTCCTTCATATAAATCGAGGCTTCCTGCTGCTTCTTGTCTATTCCCAACCGTTCCGGGACCAGTTCCAGCATTTCATGGGCCTTCTGGTAATCTCCCCGCAATTCATACTTGGAAGAAAGCATAAATGCAGAAGAAATCCGGATTTTTTCATCTCCGTCTTCCACTGCACGATGATACAGTTCCATGATCTGGTCCGTATACTGGCCTTTTTCGTCAGCAGGCATTCCCGCCATGATTAGGGCACCGTCCAGCAGGAGGGCCGATTTATGTACCAACGGGGCGCAGCGGGGATATGCCCGCAATTTTTCGTGTAAAAGTGTAAAACCGGCATCGAGCCCGCTTTCGCTGATGGCCTGTGATAATTCTTTGCAGAAAGATTCGATTTCCTGTTCTGAGAGTTCCTCATGGAAACAAAACAAAGTATTCATATCTACCTGCAACAGGCGCGCCAGCGGCGGAAGTAGTGTAACATCCGGATACGACGAACCCTTTTCCCACTTATTTACGGCAGGGGTGGATACACCCAGATATTCGGCAATTCTCTCCTGGGTCAGCCCCAGTTCCTTCCTTTTTTCACGGATAATTGTATTAATCGGCATAATTTGTCCTCCCAAACTTTTTATCTTCTTCCTGACAAAATAATTATATCATTTAAGGAGGCACTTTTACAATTTACCACCGGGCAACTAACCGGAGGCAGAATTTAACCTGTGGTTTACTTCGACACACGGGGAAATGCTAATACGAGTTCAAATCCAGTCTTATATTCCGGGTTTGTGCCGACACGGATCTTGAGCCTTTTCGCTAATTCTTTAACCAGGTAGAGCCCCATGCCGGTTGCTTTTTTCCGCTGCCTGAGATTTCCGCCGGTAAATCCTTTATCGAAAATGAAGGGGATATCATATTCAGGGACTCCGATACCGTTGTCGCGGATATGCAGCATGGTTTCATTCCTGGACGGGGCCCACTCTGTATACAGTTTAAGAGTATTTTTCTCTTTCTCCGGGTCTGCATATTTGATGCTGTTGCTGACAGCCTGTCCGATGATGAAAATGAGTCCCTTTCTGTCCGATAAAACCCCGATGTCCTCTGTTTCGTTTTGTATCAGGAAACCCGCTTCATCCAACAGGGCCCTGTATTCAGACAGAGCCTCCGTACAACAATCCCTTAAAGATACCTTTTCGAACAGGAAATCCGAATGTACGGCCTTCAGTCCTGCATAGTACAGGACCTGGTCAATATCTTCCTGCAGCTGGCTTCTTGCATACTCCAGCTTATGGAAAACACCGGTGGACATCTCCTCTTTTCTGTTATCGAGTACAAACGTCATTAATGCCAGCGGCGTCTTAACCTCGTGTGCCCATGTTTCCATATAATCTTCATATTCCTGAATATCACTCTTCTGCTTCTTGTTTTCGCGGTATTCGCTCTGAAGCCTTTTCACCAGAGCCTGTGCAATCGTATAATCTGTTCCGCCAAAAGCGGTCAGAAAGCTTTCATCTTCCGCCAGCTCCCGGTTTTCCAACAGCTCCATATAGGCTTTTTCCTTTTTTGAATCACTGCTGTAAGCGATCCACAGAGCGATGCTGAACATGAGAAAAGACACAAAGAGCATGGCACCGAGCAGGATCAGGAATTTGCCCGGACTAAGCAGCCATAAGAAAATTATGAACAGAAAATCGGTACACACAAGCAGTGCCAGCCAGATGCTATAGTTATAACAGTAATGAAGCAGTTTCTTCAGCATGCGGATCCTCCTGTTTTTGCTCAATAAAATATCCAGTGCCGCGCACAGTAACGATTCTATAGTTCAGCGCCAGCCGTTCCAGCGTCTTTTTCAACCGGGTCATGTTGACCTGAAGTGCATTTTCATCTACATATTCGGAAGTTCCCCAAAGCGTCTGAAAAAGCTCCTCCTTCGAAACAATTCTGCCCAATGGGGATAACAGCTGTTCCATGATCTTTCCCTGGTTTTCAGGGAGTACATAGGATGTCTGATTTGTATATATCGTATAAGTATTTAAATCCAGACGGATTCCGGGCACTTCCAGAAAGTGCTCTTTGTCCTTGTATCTTCTGAGCAGATTGGCAATCCTCGCCAGCAGGCGGTCCCTGTGGCAGGGCTTTGGCAGATATTCATCCGCCCCAAGCCCCAGGGCATGCAGTTCGTCCTTCATATTGTCCCTGCTTGTCAGAACGAGTACCGGTACCAGACTTTTCCGGCGGATGAATCTGCATACCTCGAATCCGGTCTGCCCCGGCAGATTGATATCCAGCAGCACAAGGTCCGGATTGTTTGCAAGTATTTCCGAAGCCGTATCCGAAAAATGGTTCAGGCTTACCGTTTCATAGCCGGCCCCGGAGAGAAGATACTCCAGTTCTTCCCTCATAAATTCCTCGTCTTCTGCTATTACAATCCTGCTCATATAAATCTCCTACTCTTCCCTCTTATTCTCAATCATACCAAGAAGCTGCCTGCGGCTTAATCTCGTTACGGCAGCAATATAAATAAATTCTACCACAACAAGCAGGATTATCATAGCGCAACCCAGCTTTAAAAGCATGGGCACCTCCGTTTTCATTTCCATTGAAATAAAGCCTGCAAACAGCGCCTGTATACCGAAGAAACTGCTGACTGCCGCGGTCAGGACGGGCAGGCCGAAATACCATTTGATCTGTTTGTCTGCGCTTTTGCATAATGCCTTGTACGAACTCCCGAGGCGGATCAGGACATGGTAACGCCTGCCTGTTTTCCGCTGGTGCATCAGGAATTGTACTCCCATGACAGTATTGGCTATGATCAGGAAAATGACGGCAAGGTAGATCGTAATATATCCCAATGCGATGAAATAGAACAGCTGCCTGCCCATATTCTGTAGATAGCTTTCATATTCAAGGGAAGTCTGATTCAATCTTTCATTAATACCCATCATGGCCTGCATCAGCCCCTCTTTCTGAACAAGGTTCTCTTTTAAGACCGCATTCCAGTAAGAATCGGAATTTCTGGTCACAAGGCGGTCATATACGCTGTCCGGGATAATGACTCCGAGGGCAAGTGTAATGGAGCGGTCCACAACTAAATTTGTCTGGTATACCTGATCCTTCAATTCGAAAGGGATACCATTGAGCTCTATAACAGGATTTTGGGAGAGTGCCTCATTTAAAAGGTCCAGCCGTTCTCCGAAATAAAAGTCCTGGTCACTGTACAGCGCGGCCTGATTCCCGGAAAGCTCAATAGGGGCTTTCCCGTCAGTCTCAAGGATCTGGTTGTATCCGGACAGGGAAATAAAATAAGGCGTTGTAAAATATTCAAGGCTCTCTGACAGGCTTTGCACGTTTTCTGAATTTCCAAGTGAATTTACTGCACGGCGAAAACCTTCTCCGGAGAATGTGTTTTCATCATCAGGCATCCCCGTCTTTACTTCGAACAGTTGCGAAAATTCCGCATCTAATCCTGTGTTTTTCAAAATCTCTTTGACGGATGGTTCCTCGTCTGATGTCTCCTTGTCAGGAACGCTTTGGCTGTAATCTATGAATGTGTAATCTATATGGTGTGCCTCACTGCCGGATGCTTCGAGGCTTACAGACATGCCATAGCCAAAACAGCAAAGTGCGGCCAGAATGAGCAGGGAGGACACTGCCAGGGAGGCCGGGCGCAGAAAAACATTTTCCTGCAGCTGGCGGAATGTAAATGTCGACAGCCCCCTGTTTGTTTTCTTTAATCTGAAAGTCAGTTCCAGAAGAAGTCCTGATCCATGAAACCAAAGGAAGGTCCCTGCAATTCCCAGTACAACTGTCATCCCAAACCTGAGAGGCGACTCCCATGCGTTTCCACGGATCGCCGTATAGTAAGCCACTGCCAGAGAGAGGATTCCGGCAATGACCTGTACATACCCGATTCCGCGTCTCTTCCTCTTCTGTTTTTTCTCCTGTGTATCTGACAGCAGGCTGATGACTTCTTTTTTGACGACAGAACCGCTAAATAGCAGCATTGCAAAAAATTTGATGGTAAAGAATCCGATAAAGGTCCATAAGACCGCCTTCCATGACAATGTAAAGCGATGCCCTATGATTCCCAGTCCAACCACTTTCGCAGTAATCAGGCTGATCATTTCTGAAAGAAATATGGCAATCGGGATACCAATCAGCAGCGAAAAGATGCTGTTGAAGATATCTTCCGCCATCATCATGGCAAAGAGCTTTGAGCGCCGCATCCCCATCATCAGATACATTCCCAGCTCATGGCTTCTTCTTTCGATCTGGTACTTTCCTGCAAAATAAACGAGAAAGAACAGTAAGAAGAGCGAAACACCGTAGAGTACCGGAAGAAGCCGGTAGATCTTATTTACCGCATCACTTTCCATCCGGAGCAGAAATTTCATGACATCCTGGTTTTCAAGAGACAGGATAATGTAAAATGCAATGATAGAAACAATCAGTGAGAGGAAGAATAAACCGTTTTCTTTCCGGCTCCTCCTGCCGTTTTTCAGGACAAGTTTAAAGAACATTTGCGCTTCCCCCTCCCAGCTGAGCCATGACACTTAGAATGCGCTCGTAAAAATCCTGCTGTGTCTCCTTTGGATATTTTCTCCTTAATTCATGGAAAATCCTTCCATCCTGAATGAAAAGGATACGCGAGCAATAGCTTGCCGCATTGCAGTCATGCGTAACCATGAGGATGGTTGAGCCATCCTGCTGGTTCAGTAAAGACAGTTTTTCCATCAGCGATCTGGCATTCTTAGAATCCAGAGAACCCGTCGGTTCATCCGCAAGAAGCATGTCCGGATTCAGAATCATTGCTCTGGCCGCCGCGATACGCTGTTTCTCTCCCCCAGACATCTGTGACGGGAATTTGTCCAGAATGTCCTCAATCTCCAGATATTCCGCCAGTTGTGCCAGACGGGCCGCCCCCTCTTTTTCCGGCACATTCTGGATTGCAGGCGGAAGCATAATATTTTCCCGGCCGGTAAGATTATCGAGCAATTCAAAATTCTGAAACAGGTAACCGATACGCTTTCCCCGGTATTCCGCGAGTCTCTTCCCCTTATAGGCACTGATGTCCTCCCCGTTTAAAAGGATTTCGCCTTCTGTCGGGTGCACCGCGGTCGCAATACAGTTCAAAAGAGTCGTCTTTCCAGAGCCGCTGCTTCCCATGATCCCTAGAAACTCACGGTCCAACACCTGAAATGTAATTCCGTTTAACGCTTTTGTCACGTTACCATTCTTTCCATAGTTTTTCTTTAGTGATTGGATGTCCAGTAATTTTTCCTTCATTTAAATCCTTTCCCCTTTCTACTATATCTGTCAGTCTGCTGACTGTTTCATTTGGTGGATCTCTATTCATAGTATACAGGATTCCTGTGCAGGAAAACACTTACAGTCTTTGTAAGGATTCAGGAAAAATACTATTGAAGGTACTGTGTGTGTCCAAAGAAGGGAATAGTCATGTGAACAATTACCTGCCGTACAAAAAGCGGAACAAGGTTTTCTGACCCTGTTCCGCTTTGATCGAGATACTGTCACACTGTGAGCCTGCCGGGCAAACCTGTAACAGAATTTTTCAAACACGCTCTAGTATGTAAACAACTGTGTCCAGTAATTGCGCCCGGCTGCATTCTGATAATACCCCACACCGATTTTCGTGAATTTGGGATTCAGGATATTCGCCCTGTGCCCGTCACTGTTCATCCAGCCTGTCATAACTTCCTGCGGAGTGCGCTGTCCCCATGCGATGTTCTCACCGGAGCCCTGAAAGCTGACCCCCTGTTCTGTGAGTGCTGTACTGAAAGAACTCCCGTCTGGCCTTGTGTGCGAAAAGGATGTTTCTGTCTCTTTTGCCCTCACAAGTGCCGCCGCCTCGATTTTGCTGTCAATCGCAAGAGGGGTGAGGCCTGCTTTTACTCTTTCGGCATTTACTAAATCTGCTACCTGCTGTATGAAAGTACGGTCCTGTGAATCTGTTTTCGGCTGGTTGTCATCCCCCTCCGGATGATTGATATCTCCGCCGGGTTTGTCGGCGTCTTCTCCCGGCCCGTCTATATCCTGATCCGGCTGGCCTGTTCCGCCGCCCGGCACTTCATTATCCGTTCCGGGCTGATCCGTATCCGGAAGATTCATGTCAGGGGTATCTGTCCCCGGCTGGTCAGTATCGGGCAGATTGTTATCCGGAAGATTACTGTCCGGAATGTCCGGCTGGTCTGCATCCGGAGTATCCGTGTCCGGTAAATCCGGTGTATTTTCACCCGGAGGAGCAAAATCCGGCGGGCATACCTGCCAGTAGATCCCCCCTATGTTACCGCCCAGACCGTTTAGCTTGTCTTTCAGGCTGTTCAGATCATCTCCCTGGATGATGGTTACCCCGTAGCCCGGTGCCACTTTCTGACTGCCTGTGCCTGTATCTGCTGCCTGCGCCGGGAGAACGGTACTTCCTGCGACCCCGATTGCTGTTGTAATTGCTAAAACTGATAGCTTTCTCATTTGAACCTCCTGTTATTTTTATTATTATGTAAGTATTACATAGATATTACATAATTGTTACAAACAGGATAATAACATGCAATGTCAAAAATTGATACAAGCAATAACTGGTACAGATTCCTGATATTACATATTTGACCTGACGGCCCACCTCATCTTTGTGGAACGGGCCCTGCTGTTTCTTGCACACTCCTCGGCGGACGGGCGGATGACATCCTTTGCAATCTCGCTGTAGAGGCCCTCTCTCTGATACTGTTTGAATGACTTCTTCACAAGCCGGTCTTCCCCGGAATGGAAAGTCAGAATGGCTGCGCGGCCCCCGGGTGCAAGGATGTGGGGCAGCTTATCCAGAAACTCATAGAGAACTTCGAATTCACTGTTCACATCGATGCGGAGTGCCTGAAAAGTCCTCTGGCAGGATTTTTTGACTGCTTCCTTTTTTTCGGCTGCAGGCAGAAAATCAAGTGTCTGTGCGATAATATCCCGCAAATCCTTTGTGGCGGCAATCTCCCTGCCCTTTTGTATCTCAGTCACAACCGCTTCGGCAATCAGGGCAGCATAAGGTTCATCCGCATTTTCCGTCAGCATCCCTTCAAGCTCCTGTACATCAATTGTACGCAGACGTTCTGCCGCGGTAATTCCCTTTTCCGGGTTCATCCGGAGGTCAAGAGGACCGTCCGTCTTATAGGAGAATCCTCTTTCGGGATTATCGATCTGCATAGAGGATACACCCAGATCAGCCAGCACAAAATCAAATAAACCGGTCTCACTGGCAATCTGGTCCACATTCGCAAAATTCAGAAGCTTTACTGTAAGGATGTCCGGGCCATATCCCAGATTTTCCAGACGTTCCTTCGTTTTGGCTGATTCGATCGGATCGACGTCCAGCGCATAAATGTGTCCTTCATGCTCCAGACACTTCAGCATCTCCAGTGTATGTCCGCCGTAACCTAGCGTGGCATCCAGCCCCCGCTGCCCCGGTTTAATCTCCAGAAAGTCAAGGATTTCCCTGACGCAGATGGAAATATGCATTCCGGCAGGGGTACTTCCTTTTTGGATAACCTTTTCAATCGTGTCTGCATATTTTTCAGGCTGCAGTTCTTTGTATTTTTCCTTATAATTTCTCGGATGCGTACCCTTGTACCGGGGACGCCTTTTATGTTTTTGTTCTTGATTGTCCATGATATTCCTTTCCTGAGAGCAAAGTACGGTTTTACTCAAAGCCGCCCCTGTTATATGCGCGTGTGATTACATAAGAAGGCTAAAACATCCATTATTTATGGTATGGTTCTTTTTGGATAATCCGGTAACTCCGGTAGATCTGTTCTAAAAGGATTACACGCATCAGCTGATGTGGGAATGTCATTTTTGAAAAACTCAATGCGTAATCAGACCTTTCCAAGACCGCTTTCCCCAGTCCGATAGACCCCCCTATGACAAAAATAATATGGCTGATACTGGAAATTCCCAGCTTGTCGATCTTATCCGCCAGTTCTTCCGAAGTCAGCTGCCTGCCCTGAATTTCGAGGGTAATGACATAGGCGTCGTCCCTGATATACTTCATCAGACGCTCCCCTTCTTTCCCGCGGATCTGTTCTTCCACGGTTTCACCCGCCTGGTCAGGGGTCTTTTCATCCGCCACCTCTATGATTTCCAGCTTACAGTATTTGCTCAGTCTTTTGCTATATTCAGCGACTGCGTCTTTTAGATATTTTTCCTTTATTTTTCCTACGGTTAAAACTGTAATTTTCATATGGTCAGCCGTCTTCCTTATGCCGGATTTTCCCGGAGATATTCTTCTACAAGATCAACAGCATCTGCAATACACTGGTCACAGCTGCAGATTGGCCGGTCTGAGCCGATTCCTTTTAACTCGCGGCAGAGGATGGAGCGGTTCTTCTCTTTGAATTTTTCAGCATAGTCCTTAACTTTCCTGTAGGTATCTGCCTTTGTTGATTTCCCTTTGTCAAGGTCACCTACGCTGTTGTTCAGACCGATGATCATAAACAGTCCGGACAATGCCCCGCAGACTTCCATCATTCCCATTCCGAAACCAAATCCTTCTGAAATACGGAACATTTCCTCCTCGGAAACCCCAAAGTCTTTGCAGAAAGAACAGGCAACGGCCTGACAGCAATTGTATCCTTTTTTATGATATTCTAATGCAAGTTCTTTTTTTGTCATCTTTTCCTCCTGATAAAAGAACTTCTCCATAGCCGTCTGCAGAATGTCCCGCAGTCTTTACAGCTATGGAGAAGCTTTCTATTTGTGATTCAAATATTCGTCGATTCCTTTTGCACCGGCTTTTCCGGCACCCATTGCAAGGATTACTGTTGCAGCCCCTGTTACGGCATCACCGCCGGCATAAACGCCTTCCTTGGATGTCTGGCCGTTTTCTTCCTCTGCTACAATACATTTTCTTCTGTTTACTTCGAGTCCCTTTGTTGTAGAAGAGATCAGCGGGTTCGGTGAAGTTCCGAGTGACATAACAACGGTATCTAATTCGATCTCGTATTCAGAACCCGGTATTTCAACCGGACGTCTTCTGCCAGATGCATCCGGCTCGCCCAGTTCCATCTTAATAACTCTCATGCCTTTTACATATCCGTTGTCGTCCACAAGGATCTCTTTTGGATTCGTCAGAAGGTCGAAGATTACACCCTCTTCTTTTGCATGGTGTACTTCTTCCACTCTGGCCGGAAGCTCAGCTTCACTTCTCCTGTATACAATATGTACTTCAGCCCCTAGTCTTAATGCAGTTCTGGCAGCATCCATTGCAACGTTTCCTCCGCCGACTACTGCTACCTTGGTGCCGGCAACAATCGGGGTATCATAGTTGTCATCGAATGCTTTCATGAGGTTGCTTCTCGTCAGATATTCGTTTGCGGAGAATACGCCGTTCGCATTTTCTCCCGGGATTCCCATGAACATTGGAAGTCCTGCTCCTGAACCAACAAAAACAGCCTCAAATCCTTCTTCCTCGATCAGCTGGTCGATGGTTGTGGATTTACCGATTACAACGTTAGGCTCAAACTTAACACCTAATTCTTTTACCTTTTCAATCTCCTTGGCAACAACTTTCTGCTTCGGAAGACGGAATTCAGGAATACCATATACGAGTACGCCGCCGAGCTCATGGAGTGCCTCAAATACAGTAACATCATACCCCATCTTGGCAAGGTCGCCTGCACATGTGAGTCCTGACGGGCCTGATCCAATTACTGCAACTTTATGGCCGTTTGTCGTCTCAGGGCATTCCGGCTTGATATCATGCTCCAGCGCATAATCTGCCACGAATCTTTCCAGCTTTCCGATAGAAACAGGTTCGCCTTTGATTCCGCGGATACACTTTCCTTCACACTGGGATTCCTGCGGGCATACACGTCCGCAGATCGCAGGGAGTGCTGAAGACTTACCAATCACTTTATAAGCCTCTTCGATATTGCCTTCCTTTACTTCCTTGATGAATCCGGGAATATCAATCGCAACCGGGCATCCGGCAATACATTTTGCGTTCTTGCAGCCTAAACATCTGACTGCTTCTTCCATTGCTTCTTCCTTATTATATCCAAGACAAACTTCTTCAAAGTTTGTTGCACGTACTTTCGGGTCCTGCTCTCTGACAGGCACTTTCTTTAATACATCAGCCATTAGTTGTCACCTCCGCAGTTTCCGCAGCCACCATGATGAGTGTCTCCTTCTTGTAATTTCAGCATAGCACGGCCTTCTTCAGACTTGTACATCTGGCTTCTTTTCATAGCCTGGTCAAAATCAACGAGGTGTCCGTCGAATTCCGGTCCGTCAACACATGCGAATTTAATTTCGTCTCCTACCTGAAGACGGCATGCACCGCACATACCTGTTCCGTCTACCATGATCGGGTTCATGCTGACAATTGTAGGAAGCTCCAGCTTCTTTGTAAGCAGGCATACAAACTTCATCATGATCATCGGTCCGATTGCAACACAGACATCATACTGTTTTCCTTCATTCTTCACCAGATCTTCGATTACAGCCGTAACCATTCCTGAACGACCATAGGAACCGTCATCTGTTGTAACATAGAGATTGCCCGCAACCTCTTCCAGTTCTTTTTCAAGAATCAACATATCATGTGTCTTGGAACCAACGATGACATCTGCATCTATTCCGTTCTCATGCAGCCATTTTACCTGTGGGTAAACCGGTGCAGCACCTACACCACCGGCTACAAATAACATCTTTTTGTTCTTCAGTTCTTCAAGATCTTCGTGAATAAACTCAGATGGACATCCCAGAGGCCCAACGAAATCACGGAAACTGTCCCCTTCTTTTAAATCTGCCATCTTAGTTGTAGATGCTCCAACTTCCTGGAACACGATTGTGATTGTCCCCGCCTCTCTGTCGTAATCACAGATTGTAAGAGGGATTCTTTCTCCTTTGTCATCCATCTTCACAATCACGAACTGGCCTGGCTGGCAATGGCTTGCAACACGCGGTGCGTGTACATCCATAAGATAGATTTTATCAGCCAGTTTTTCTGCTTTTAATATCTTGTACATCTTATTCCTCCTTGTAAAAAATCACCCTTTCCTTATAATACGCTATAAACAAAGGATTGGCAAGTATTCTTTCAATGAATTCACGCCCCGGAGGGCTTTTTATTTCATAGGGCGTACTTTCCTAATGAAATGAAAAAATACCGCCTGAAATGCAGGTCCCCTGCATTCCAGACGGTATTTTTTCAAGAATCCTAAAGCCTGCCTGTTAATTTCTTTTCTTAGAAATCTACCTCTGTTCCGTAGTAGATGCAGTTAAACAGTCTTTCCATTTCAGCCGGTGTTATGCTTCTTGGGTTGGAGCCTGTGCAGGCATCTCCTACTGCCAGCTCGGAGATCTTTGCGATCTTCTCTTTGAATTCTTCTTCGATAATTCCAAATTCTTTGAGAGTCTTCGGAATGCTCATCTGTACATTGAAGTCGTCAATTTTTTCACAGAGGCTGTTGATTAATGCCTTTTCTGAAGCACCCTGAAGGCCCACCCTGCGGGCGATCTCTGCATAGCGTTTAGCCGCTACCGGGTCTTTTGCATTGTATTTGATTACATATGGCAGGTACATTGCATTGGCGCATCCGTGTGTGATATGTCCGGTTGAGAATGCAGCGCCTGTCTTGTGTGCCATAGAATGTACAATACCAAGCAGTGCATTGGAGAATGCCATACCTGCCAGACACTGGGCTGTGTGCATTTCTGCCCTTGCATCCATGTTTCCTCTGTAAGAAGCCGGCAGGTAATCAAATACCATCTCAATTGCCTGAATTGCAAGCGGATCTGTGAAAGCACAGTTTAATGTAGATACATATGCCTCGATTGCATGAGTCAGTGCGTCCATACCTGTGTAGGCAACCTGTTTTGCAGGAAGTCCTTCAACCAGTTCGGAATCTACGATTGCAACATCTGGTGTGATGTTAAAGTCAGCCAGAGGGTATTTCACTCCTGTCTGGTAGTTTGTGATAACAGAGAATGCAGTAACTTCTGTCGCTGTACCTGATGTTGACGGAATTGCAGCGAATTTCGCCTTCTGTCTCAGTTCCGGGAAGTTAAACGGGATACATAAGTCTTCGAATGTAACTTCCGGATATTCATAAAATGCCCACATTGCTTTTGCTGCATCTATTGGTGAACCACCGCCCATTGCTACGATCCAGTCCGGCTCGAATGCCCGCATAGCTTCGGCGCCTTTCATAACGGTCTCTACAGACGGGTCCGGCTCTACACCCTCAAATAACTGAACTTCCATTCCTGCTTCTTTTAAGTAATTGACTGCCCTGTCAAGAAATCCCTGACGCTTCATGGAACCGCCGCCTACTACAAGGATAGCCTTTTTTCCTTTCAGGTTTTTCAGTTCTTCCAGACAGCCTTTTCCGTGGTAAATGTCTCTTGGTAATGTGAATCTGCTCATTTTATGCATCTCCTTTATAAGTACGTTATTTTTTTAACGTTTTCATTATAGCACTGTTAAACTTTTAACGCAACCATAGTAACATAAAAATCACGTTAAATTTTGTACAAAAATACCGCTGTGTTTTTGTTTATTTTTTAACACAACGGTACTTCTTTCCATATATTCATTTATACAGCATTCTATTCACTGATTTCCAGTACGTAATTTCTCTTGGTAACCTGTGTGTATTTGCCGGAATTATTATTTTTGAGAACGGCAGAGAACATAGTCTGTCCCTCAGGCATATCTATCGGGCCGGTATATTCTTCAGCACTCACAGCCGGATCTGTCGGATCAGTATTGTCCATCGTATAATATGCCGTGTATCCTTCCGGCACGGTAATGGTAATCTGCCCTGCTGACTCATACTGTCCCGTGGAAGGGGTGACAGATGGCGCATCCTCGATCGGGAGTTCGATGACATATGTTTTCGAAGCGGTCAGGCTCGGGATCTTCTTCTTGTTCACGGTGATTGCCTTTATAACGTTTGTTCCTTCCTTATTCAGCAGGATCGGTTCCGTATATTTCTTGCTGGAAGTATCTGGTTCGGAACCATCATCTGTATAATAGATTGTCCCGTTATCCGTACTTAAGGTTACCTGCTGTACTTCCTCATATGTGCCTTCCTCCAGGCTGAATTCCGGCTCAGTGGAAACATAATCCCTGACCCCGTCCAGGACTTCATCGTATTCGCAGTCATCCAAAAGCTCTGAGACTTTGATCAGCTGCTTTGTATCCACATAGAAACTGATCGCAGCCTTATAGATCTCGACATTGGAGGGCTGTGAGCCGATCGCTGTTAAAAATACTGTTTCTGCAGCCTCCAGATCATCCTGCTGGATATAGACCTTTGAAAGCCCGGTATAGGCCTCCGCCTTTTTGTTATTTTTTGAAATTGCTTTGTTATAATATGTCTCAGCAAGTGAATAATCACTTGACTGGAGGGCCTGATTTCCTTTTCTTATCTGTCCCTCATAAGAATTCTGGTAATAGGCAAAACCAAGCACACCTCCCAGAATAATCAAAAGCAGGATAATAATAAGCGCCCTCTGGCGGCGTTTTTTAGCAAGCCGCTTCTTGCGTGCGATCTGTTGGCGTCTCTTTTCCTCTGCTTCACTCCTCTGGCGTAGATTACCTGTTGTTTGTCTGCGTATAGAACCGGTATCGGGACGTGTCTGCCGCATGTTCCCTGTTGTACCCCTGCCCGTCTGCCTTATATTTCCTGTCGTATTCCTGCCTGTCTGCCGCTGGTTCCCTGCCGTATTTCTCCCGGCCTGGCGGCTCTGCCTCATGGCGGCATTCCTCTTGGCGCGTATCTCGTCCAGCTCCCCCTGACTTAATACCCTTGTTGAATTGCTGTATTCCCTTGACCCCTCACGGCGGTATCTTCTGATATCGTCCGTTCTTATCTGTCTTGTGGCGTCTTCAATAGATCCTTTTACTTCCTGCGCGAGGACATCTTCCAGAGGGTTATAATCCGGTACAATCTGAACTTCCATACCGCAATCCGGACAATACAGCATATCGTCCGGAATCATGGCACCACAATTTGTACATCTCATCTTAACTCCTCCTACTTACGCGCAGTTTCCACACAATTGTTCATCAACATCGCGATTGTCATTGGTCCTACCCCGCCCGGTACAGGCGTTATGGCAGACGTCCTGTCTGCAACATCCGCAAAGTCAACATCTCCGCACAGTTTATTACTTTCATCCCTGTGCATCCCCACATCAATGACAACAGCCCCGTCTTTTACATAATCTGAATTGATAAACTGCCGTTTTCCGATAGCCACAATCAGTATATCGGCGCGTTTAGCAACCTCTTTTAAGTTCTTTGTCCGGGAATGTGCAACAGTGACAGTCGCATTTTCACGGAGAAGCAATGCAGCCATCGGCTTGCCGACAATGTTGCTTCTGCCGATTACAACACATTCCTTTCCCTCAATTTCAATTCCGGAACGCTTTAAGAGCTGTATAATCCCTGCCGGAGTACAGGACAGAAATCCCTTCTCTCCGATCCACAGCCTTCCTACACTGACCGGATGGAAACCATCCACATCTTTATCCGGCGAAATTGTCCGGATAATCCTGTCTTCATCAATATGGGAAGGCAGCGGCAGCTGGACCAGAATCCCGTTTACACCTTCGTCATTGTTCAGCTGTTCCACAAGATCTGTCAATTCTTCTTCTGTCACGGAATCCGCAAGTTCATATGCCCTGGACTCTATACCTATATAAGAGCAGGCTTTCTTTTTATTATTTACATAGACTGAAGAAGCGGGATCGCTTCCGACCTGCACGACAGCCAGACAGATATTGGTGCCTTGCGCCTTCATTGACTGGACTTCTTCTTTTAACTCATCCTTTATCTGCTTAGAAATCAGTTTTCCATCAATAATCTGTGCCATTTCATTCTCCTTTATTCACGCGGCCAGCGAGCCGGGCGGACATGCCGGCAGTGATATTCTACTCTGACTGGTTTTATTAAAACAGGCCGGTAATCTTACCATCCTCTGTCACATCAATGTTGTTTGCGGCAGGGACTTTCGGCAGTCCGGGCATTGTCATGACTGCGCCTGTCAGTGCTACAACAAATCCGGCACCGGCACTTACATATACTTCACGGATATGAATATCAAAGTTTTCCGGCCGTCCCAGCTTTTTCGCATCATCCGACAGGGAATACTGGTTCTTTGCCATACATACAGGGAATGAACCGAATCCCATTGATTCGATTTTTGCGAGCTGTTTTTCAGCCGCGGGTTCATATACTACGCCGCGCGCACCGTAGATCTCTTTCGAGATTTTTTCTATTTTTTCTTTCAAAGTCAATTCATCCTCATACAATGGATGGAAATGGCTTTCCTTGTTTTCCAATGTATCCAGAACTTTCCGGGCAAGTGCAATACCGCCCTCCCCGCCTTTTTCCCAAACCTCGGAAAGTGCAAATTCACATCCGCGTTCCTCGCAGAATCTGCGGATATATTCGTTTTCAGCTTCGGTATCCGTTACAAATGAATTCAAAGTAACGATTACTGGCACATCGTATTTCTGTATATTTTCAATATGTTTTTCCAGATTCACAATCCCTTTTGCAAGTGCTTTCAGGTTCTCTTCACCTAAGTCGTTTTTGGCAACCCCACCATTATACTTCAAAGCACGTACAGTTGCAACTAAAACTACTGCGTCCGGTTTCAGCCCGGCCTTCCGGCATTTGATATCCAGAAACTTCTCAGCTCCAAGATCGGCTCCGAAACCGGCTTCTGTGATCGTAATATCACTGATCTTTAGGGCCATCTTCGTTGCACGTACGCTGTTGCAGCCGTGTGCAATATTGGCAAATGGCCCGCCGTGAACAAGGGCCGGTGTATGCTCCAGGGTCTGGATGATGTTCGGTTTGATGGCATCCTTTAAAAGTGCAGTCATGGCGCCTGTTGCCTGAAGATCGTCTGCGGTCACCGGATCACCACTGAAATTATAAGCAACAATAATTCTGCCCAGACGGCGTTTCAAGTCTGTAAGGTCATCTGCAAGACAAAGAATCGCCATGATTTCTGAAGCAACGGTAATTACAAAATGATCTTCCCTGACCATCCCGTCCATTTTATTTCCTAGTCCTACAACCGTATTGCGCAATACTCTGTCGTTCATGTCGAGACAGCGTTTCCAGACTACCTGCCGCGGATCAATGCAAAGTGCATTGCCCTGCTGTATATGGTTATCCAGCATAGCAGCAAGCAGATTGTTTGCGGACGTGATAGCATGGAAATCACCTGTAAAATGAAGGTTCAGGTCTTCCATCGGCACGACCTGCGCATATCCGCCGCCGGCGGCTCCGCCTTTGATTCCGAAACATGGTCCCAGGGAAGGTTCCCTTAAGGCAATCAGCGCTTTTTTATTCAGTTTTGCCATTGCCTGTCCAAGGCCGACTGTTGTTGTTGTCTTGCCTTCCCCTGCCGGGGTCGGGTTGATTGCAGTCACCAGAACAAGCTTGCCGTCCTTTTTGTCTTTCAGTTTATCCCAGAGCCCGTCAGACAGTTTTGCCTTATACTTCCCGTAAAACTCCAGATCATCTTCCTCAATCCCAATACTTGCCGCCACATCTTTTATGTGCAGCATCTCTGCTTCCTGTGCAATCTGAATATCTGTTTTCATTTGTTTATCCTCCTGTATGTTATAATTTCGTGCTTCTGTCCATGACTCCGGCCATCTACACATTTTCTTCTATGTATTGTTCAAATTCTTCCGGTGACATCAATATCTTTCTTGGCTTTGTGCCCTCTTCCTCGCCTACGACGCCTGCTTCCGCAAGCTGGTCCATGATGCGGGCGGCTCTGTTGAAACCAATTTTGAACATCCGCTGCAGCATACCAATTGAAGCTTTATCTTTGTCTATAATCAGCTTTCCGGCCTCTACAAAATAGGTATCCCTCTCGCTGCCGGAGTCTGCCGCTCCCGGCAGTGAACCGGAGGCTCCCACCGTACCGGAATTGACATGTTCCTCAATCTCCTCACTGTAGGACGCATTGCCATTGTGCTCGATCAGATAGTCGACCACCTTCTGCACTTCTTTATCCGATACAAAAGATCCCTGTACTCTGACCGGCTTTGGGTATCCTGTCGGGTAAAACAGCATATCCCCCTTGCCCAACAGCTTTTCCGCACCGTTCATATCAATGATGGTGCGGGAATCTACCCCGGATGAAACCGAGAAGGCAATTCTGGAAGGCATATTTGCCTTGATCAGTCCTGTGATAACATTCACGGACGGACGCTGTGTTGCAAGGATCAAATGAAGTCCCGCAGCTCTGGCCAGCTGTGCAAGCCGGCAGATTGCGCCTTCCACTTCCCCGGGCGCTACCATCATGAGGTCTGCAAGCTCGTCTACGATAATCACGATCTTCGGCATCTTCTTTGGCACACCGTCGCCGGGTTCCATCTGCTCTATTTTATCATTAAATCCTTTTAAATCCCGGACATTATAATCTGCAAAAAGCTTGTACCGCTTTTCCATCTCGGCCACAGCCCAGTTCAGGGCTCCTGCCGCTTTTTTCGGATCTGTCACGACAGGGATCAAAAGATGCGGGATCCCGTTGTATACACTCAGTTCGACAACCTTTGGATCGACCATGATCAGTTTGACATCATCCGGGCTTGCCTTATAAATGATGCTCATGATCAGCGTATTGATGCAGACCGACTTACCTGATCCGGTTGCCCCTGCAACAAGCAGATGGGGCATCTTTGCAATGTCTGCAACTACGGTTTTCCCTGCAATATCCTTACCGACTGCAAATGAGATTCCCGATTTGCTGTTCTTAAATTCTGAAGTGTCAAGCAGGTCTCTTAACATGACGGCTGTGTTTTCGTTGTTCGGCACTTCAATGCCCACGGCTGCTTTCCCCGGGATTGGGGCCTCGATTCTCAGGTCCGTTACCGCGAGGTTCAGTTTAATATCATCAGAGAGCCCTACAATCTTGCTGACCTTAACACCCTGTTCCGGCTGGAGTTCATACCGGGTAACGGATGGGCCGCAGCTCGCATTGGTTACATGAACCTTTACCCCGAAATTCTGGAGTGTCTGCTCCAGCTTCAAAGCAGTTGCCCTTAAGTGGGCGTCAGAATCCCCGCTTGTCTTCTTGCCCCGGTTCAATAACGAGATTGGCGGCGTTCTATATACTTTGGGCGGCTTCTCTTCCTGCGCCTTGACTGCAGCCTCCACCTGGTCCGCTTCGGCGGCCACGCTCTGGGCGCTCTCCTTGGTCTTTTGCTTCTTCGCGGATTCTGTGGTCTTCACAGGCTCCTCCGGAATAATCTCTTCCACGGGTTCCGGGTTCTCTCCTGCCACAGGCTCCGGCCGGTTGATGACCAGATTCTCAAATGGCGAAGGGATTGGTGCAGTCCCCGGCAGTTCTTCCTCCAGAGTCAGTTCTTTCATCTCAGGAGACTTCTTCCCTGACACTTTGTCCGATAATGTGGTAGCAAAAGAAACACCGGACACTTTATGATCCTGTCTCTTTGCTTTTTCTGTATTCTTTCCGGCAGCGCGTTCCTGACGGCGTTCCATACGCTTCGTGGAGGAGACCTCTTTTCTCCGCCTTGCATCGTCATACGCCTTCCTGCCTGTATGGCGCAGAGGTGTCAGCAGTGACTTTTCCGTAATCAGAATGATACAGATTACCATTACGATAATGATGATCACATAACTTCCGACAACACCGGTCAGCGGACACAGGAGTTTTACAATGCAGCCTCCTAAAAGGCCGCCCGCATTCCTGTGCTCACTGGCAAGTTTATAATAGGTTAAAAGACCTGCTTTTGCGTCATAGGGATTCATAATCAATTCCAGAAATGCTGTGAGCATCAGCAGAAGGACTGCCGACGCGCCCACTTTTATGTAAGCGTGTGCATTGCCTTTATTGGATATCGTAAAGGCAGCCACAGCAAACAGGATAAATGGCAGAAGATACGCCATAAATCCAAATAATCCAAACATTACCGACGAAACTGCCTCCCCCGCAATCCCGCCGAGACCAAAGTTGCTGATGACTAGCAGGATGCATGCTGCCAACAGGACAAGAATCAGAATCTCATCTCTTATTGCAGCATTCCCCTGTGTCTTCTTTGGCTTGCTTCTTGTGCTTTTTCTCTTTTTTGTTGACTTTGCAGCCATTATACTTCCCCCTTGGCTTTTTAAACATACTGTTATTAGTATATCATTTTTTCAAAAGCCTGTCATTAATAAATTTTCTTTACAGCGGAGGCAGTTCCAGTGAACCTGCTTTTTGATCCCCTTCTATCATTTCATGCAGCTTCTTAAGTGCCTGGCTGATTCCTCCTACTTCGTCGATGATCCCTTCCCGTACCGCGTCCCCGCCTTCCAGAAGTGTTCCGACATCCTTTACAAGCTGTGTGGAGTCGAGCATTAACTCCTCGAGGCGTTCCTGTGTGATTTTCGAATGGGAAGAAATAAACTTCGTGATTCTGTCCTGTGTCTTTTCCATATTTCTGTAGCTCTGGATCACACCGATGAACATGCCGGAGGAACGGACCGGATGGACGATCATCGTGCCGCTCGGGACAATAAAGGAATAGTCAGCCGATACTGCAAGCGGCCCGCCGATGGAATGGCTCCCGCCAAGTACGAGTGACACAGTTGGCTTGCTTAAAGACGCAATCATTTCAGCAATTGCCAGACCTGCTTCCACATCTCCCCCCAGAGTGTTGAGAAGAATCAGAATTCCTTCTATATCATCGTTGTCCTCCGCTTCGGCGAGACGCGGGATCAGGTGCTCATACTTTGTCGCCTTCGTATTCCCGGATACCGCCTCATGGCCTTCTATCTCACCGATGATTGTCATGAGCTGGATGTTATGTCTGCCGCTTTCTTTTCCAAGGCGCAGAGTCCCGGTCTCTTTAATCTCCTCATTCTCGCCGGCCTGATTCTGCTGGATTTGTTCTTCCTTGTTCATTTCGTCCTGATTGACCTGGTTTTGTTTATTTTCCTGCATGGTAAATTTCCACTCCCGTCATTTAAGTATTCGCTGCAAAAAAGTATTTAGCGCTTCACTTATTATGTGGAAGAACACAGGAATTATACATAATCTGCAAGCTTTAAACGGAATCAGAAAACTGTATTGAAGCAGTGGTTTTACAGCAAAAAATGGTATGGATGCAAATTGTATACATCCATACCATCCTGTTTAAAGCAATGCCTGCTCTACATCCGCAATGATATCATTCACATTTTCAATTCCGACGCTGAATCTGATCAGATCCGGCTGAACACCCGCTTCCATCAGTTCCTGGTCATTCATCTGGCGGTGTGTATGGCTAGCAGGATGAAGGACACAGCTGCGTGCATCTGCGACATGTGTTACGATCGCAATCATTTTCAGCTTATCCATCATCTCAACTGCCGCATCTCTTCCGCCCTTCAGGCCGAATGTCAAAACACCGCATGTTCCGTTCGGCATATATTTCTGTGCCAGGTCATAGTATTTGTCTTCCGGCAGTGACGGACAGGAAACCCATGCCACTTTTTCGTGATTCTTAAGGTACTTTGCAACAGTCAGCGCATTCTCGCAGTGACAGGGCACTCTCAGATGAAGTGTCTCCAGCCCGATATTCAGAAGGAACGCGTTCTGCGGAGACTGGATGGAACCGAGGTCTCTCATCAGCTGTGCGGTTGCTTTCGTGATGTAGGCACCTTTCCCGAATTTCTGGGTATATACGATCCCGTGATATGTCTCATCTGGTGTTGTCAGGCCCGGAAATTTATCTGCGTATGCCTCCCAGTCAAAATTGCCGCTGTCCACGATTGCACCGCCTACGCATGTTGCATGTCCGTCCATGTATTTCGTTGTGGAGTGTGTCACAATATCCGCCCCCCACTCGAACGGGCGGCAGTTAATCGGTGTTGCAAATGTATTATCAATGATAAACGGTACGCCGTGGGTATGTGCAGCGTTCGCAAACTTCTCGATATCCAGCACAACAAGGGCCGGATTGGCGATTGTTTCACCAAACACGGCCTTCGTATTATCCTGAAAAGCTGCATCCAGTTCTTCCGGTGTGCAGTCAGGGTCCACAAATGTAGCCTCTACTCCCATCTTTCTGATCGTGTGGGCATACAGATTATATGTACCGCCGTAAAGCGCGGATGCACATACAATGTGGTCACCCGCCCCCGCGATGTTCATAATTGCATAAAAATTCGCCGCCTGTCCGGAGGAAGTCAGCATCGCAGCCGCACCGCCCTCAAGATCGCAGATCTTGGCGGCAACCGCATCATTTGTTGGATTTTGGAGCCTTGTATAGAAATATCCTGACTCCTCCAGATCAAAAAGACGCCCCATCTGTTCGCTGCTTGTATATTTGAATGTTGTACTCTGATAAATAGGAAGAACTCTCGGCTCCCCGTTTCCCGGTTCATAACCGGACTGTATACATTTTGTCTCAATCTTATAGCTGCTCATTTTCTTTCCTCCTATGAATATAAATATTTCTTTTCCAGTTCGTGTACCATATCACTGTAAAGTACCTTGCATTCCTCTCTCTTACCGGCCTCGATCAGGCTGACACAGGGACTTAAGTACTCTTCCCAGATACCTTCATATATCTTTGCGGAATCCTTCTGGCGGTCAATTCTTTTGACTATCGTCGGTGCGATATTGTAATATTCTTTTACAGTATTCATGCCGTCTTTGGAATTCATCATATACTGGTCGCGGTAGTCCCGAAGGAGTGTCAGTTCGTAGCAGTCATCCGGCTTATCCAGGCTCTTGCAGACTGCTGTTGTAATGTAGCACAATCCTTTTTTAAATCCGCCCTGTATCTGTTCGCGGGTAGAAAGTCCGATCTTGTTATCCGGCATCTTCTGGTTCCAGAGTTCAATCATTCTGGCCGTGAATTCTTTCGTCTTCAGGCTGGTGATCTCACCCAGCAGCGGTACGAAAAAGGACACCATGTTCATATTGTAGTCCAGACAGACAATGCCGCGTTTTCTCTTAGAAGGTTCCCCGTCAAGCAATTTTGCCACGTGATCCGGAATATAGGCGGCAACTTCATCCAGCTTCTCGTCAGATTCTTCGAAAGCTTCCCTGATCCGTCCCAGAAGTGCACTGTATTTGTTCATCAAAGTATCCATATCCGACTCATAGGTCTTCTTATGGAACTTTTTTGCATATCCGGCAGTTTCTCCGAATAATGCTATCATCTCTGACTGTAAATTTTCCTGTTCCATTGTATCTCCTCTTAATAACGTATACTTGTTGTTTTCATTCACAAAATATTCGATTCTTTCAATACATTACAGAATATTATATCATATCCCGGGGTTGCTATCAATAAAAAAAGAATTTCGCTTGCGAAACAGATTTGCATGCTTTACAAATAGTTTGGGAAAGGAAAAAGTGTTACAAAATATAAGAAATATGTTATAATCGGCAGTATATTATCTTAATAAAGGTGGTGTGCGAGTGGCTATTAAAGATAAATATAAATTTGACAGTAAAATTCATGTATTTAGGGCAACAAAAAGAATGAGTCAGCAAGATCTTGCTGACCTTGTGGGGGTATCAAGACAAACGATTATTCAGCTTGAGAGGAACAAATATAATCCGTCCATGCTTTTAGCATATAGTATCGCAAAGGTCTTTGATGTAAGCATTGAGGATTTATTTGACTTTGAGGAGGTATTACGATAATGACTTTTTATGAATTGATGAATAGCATGGCATTTGTGTGGTTTCTGTATGTACTTATGATTGTAAACACGATACTATTTATAGTATATGCGGTTTCTAAGGAAGGTAGAGATGAGCACGGCAGAGCTATTCTTGGAACAGCATGTTTTTATGGTGCTATAGCTTTATTCATCTTTATGAATATAACCAGTTACTATATGTATCATGTCATAGAGAATATTATCATTTTTGCAAATACCTTGCGTTTAATGTATAATGGCTTTTTGATGGTTGTATTGATTTCTATTGCTGTACTAAGAAAAATAAAATAGAAGTGTCTTAATTGCCTATTTGCAATATCTAAATGCAATTAGGCAAATATTTATAACTATATGTAAGAAATATTTGACTATTGGTGAAAAATAAATTATAATATAGTTACAAACGTGTAGCATCGTAAAAAACAAATTGTCTGAAAAGGAGGGATATGTAATGGATAACTTATGGGTATACATTTTAATCATTGTGCTTATTTTAGGTGGTGGGTGTTCATTGGCTGGTACTTGGTGGAGTAAAAATAGAAACAAGAAAAAGGAAGAAGAAAAAGATAAAGCCATTCCCAAATAATCGGCGATACATATTGGCCGTTTGGGGTGTCCGTCTATAAATACAGAGAAAAAACCGTAGGTTATGTATCACTTATAGTGAATTACATATAATCTACGGTTTTGTATATTTATCATAGTGCTATATCAAAGCTCTTTTGTAAATGGTAAAATCTAAACGATAATTACTCGTCCCAGTTGTGATATACATCCTGTACATCATCATCTTCATCCAGCAGGTCGAGAGTCTTCTGGATATTCTTGATATCCTCTTCATTTGTCAGTTCTACATATGTCTGTGGAATCATAGTAACCTCGGCGTCTGCCATAGCGATGCCTTCTTCTTCCAGTTTCAGGCGGACCGCACTGAAATCTTCCGGTGTGGTAAGAATCTCGAAGCTGTCCTCATTCTCAGTAAAATCTTCAGCGCCTGCATCAAGTGCAACCATCATCAGCTCATCGGCATCCATGCTGCATTCTTCCTTGTCTACAAGAATCTGTCCCTTTTCGTCAAACATAAAGGATACACAGCCAGGTGTTCCGACATTACCGCTTCCTTTTGTGAATGCATTCTTTACATTAGAAGCTGTACGGTTCTTATTATCTGTCAGAGTTCTTACGATGATAGCTGTACCGTTTGGTCCGTAGCCTTCATATGTAATATGCTCGTAGTTGTCCCCTGCACCTTCCCCGGCTGCTTTCTTGATATTTCTGTCAATGGTATCGTTCGGCATGTTGTTGGATTTTGCCTTTGCGATGACATCGCGCAGTCTGCTGTTATTATTAGGATCTGGACCGCCGCCCTCTTTTACTGCTACTGCAAGCTCACGGCCAAGTTTTGTAAATACCTTCCCTTTTGCAGCATCATTTTTTTCTTTCTTATGCTTAATATTCGCAAATTTAGAATGTCCTGACATTTCTAATCTCCTCTTTCCCTTTTCTTATCTCAGATGTAACTGTTCAGAACCCATGAACAGTTATGCCGTGCAGTAAAGTGCACGGCACAGTTTGAACAGTAACAATTTTATCACTCTTTATACAAAATTTCAATTCTTTCTTGACATTCTTTAAGTTTCTTTTCCATCCGCATTCCGGGCACTGCCTAAACGTTTACGTTCTCTGTTATGTAGGAAGTTCCAGACTGATTCGGATAGCATCGTTTACCTTCCTCATTAATCCGCTGTCCACATGACAGACAAACTCTTTGAGCCTTTGTTTATCGATTGTACGGATCTGTTCCAGAAGTATCACGGAATTCTTGACAATGTGATATTTTTCTGCACTGATCTCTATGTGGGTAGGGAGTTTTGCCTTATTCATTCTTGATGTAATTGCCGCACAGATCACGGTCGGGCTGTGTTTATTACCCACGTCATTCTGGATAATCAAAACCGGACGGATGCCTCCCTGTTCTGAACCTACCACCGGACTTAAATCCGCATAATATATATCGCCTCTTTTTATAACCAATTCACTTCACACTCCGATTCTCATACTTTAACCTATGAACATGCGGGTGCACGTAAGTTTAAAAACACGGTGCTTCGCAATGTCATATGGGGATACCTGGCAGTATCAGCTTTCCTGTTCCTTATTTGAAAGCATACTTGAGTATTCCCGACTTTTTCGGATGTATGCAAGTGCACGAATTTTTTCCATACAGTTCAATGCTCTGCATGGACTGACATATCAGGAGAGATACTCTACCTGTTCTACGATCTCTCCGCCCCTCATATAAACACGGGGAATTCTCCTGCCGAGACAGCAGACGAATTCGTAGTTGAACCTTCCGCAGATGCTGCTCAGTTCCTCTACAGGAATGTGTTCCTCACCGTCGTATCCAACCAAAACCACCTGGTCCATAAACTTCACGTCCGGTATGTCTGTCACATCGACCATAAACTGGTCCATGCAGACGCGGCCCAGTATCCGGGCACGTTTTCCACGGATCAGGACGTCCGCCTTGTTGGACAGTCCCCTGGAATAGCCGTCCGCATAACCGACCGGAACGGTCGCAACTTTCATTTTTCTTTCGGCTGTAAACGTTCCCCCGTAACTGATGGAAGTCCCGGCTTCTATCTCCTTGACGAAAATCACGTGGCTGATCAGTTCAAGTGCCGGTTTTAAATCGACCACCTCACGGCACACCTCTTCGGAAGGATACATCCCGTATGTGGATATCCCCGCCCGGACCAGATTATGCTTCATGTCAGGGAAATCTATGATCCCTGCACTGTTGTCACAGTGATAATATGTAATATGGACCCCCTGTGCCTCAAGGGCATTCTTCATCCAAATAAACTTCTCGTGCTGTTCTAACGTGTAGCTCTTATCCGTCTCATCAGCTTTTGCAAAGTGTGTGAATGCACCTTCCAGCTCCACGTAGGGCAGACGGCTGATTTTTTGAATTTTTTTTACACTGTCATGGTCTGGCAGAAAGCCAAGCCGTCCCATCCCAGTGTCTATTTTGATATGGAATCGTGCGGTTTTTCCGAGACGGTCAGCTGCTTTTGCAATCTCTGATGCTGTTTCTTCCATGTAAATTGTGGCACGGATGTCGTATTCCAACATCTCCTCATACTGTTCCGGAAAGATACAGCCAAGAACTAGAACAGGCTTCTTAATCCCAGCCTTTCTTAGTAAAACAGCCTCCTCCAGAGTTGCCGTTGCAAATCCCCAGACATCGTTATTTTCCTCAAGCATTCGGGCAATCGGTACCGCACCGTGTCCATAACCGTCTGCCTTGACAACGGCTATAAGCTGTGCGCCGTCCCCAATCCGCAGTTTCATCTGTTCCATATTATATGCAACTGCATCCAGGTCTACCCTGACAAATACTCTGCTGTATTGTTTCATTTTCCCATACTCTCCTCTGTCTTTTTTGTGCAGGAAGCAATTCCCGCGATCAAATCCTCTGCCAGTACACTGTAAGAACCCTTTGCGGCTTTTGCCTCATCGCCGCCACAGGCATGCAGGTAAACGCCCAGTACAGCCGCCTCATAAGGATCCATATGTTGTGCAAGAAGGCCGGCAATTACCCCCGCAAGGACATCGCCGGAACCGGCTTTTGCCATAGAACTGTTTCCCGCAGTATTTACAAAATTATGTTTTTTCCTCTTAGCCACAACCGTCCTTGCATCTTTCAGGACACACACAACACCATATTTTTCTGTAAAGGCTTTTACCTTTTCAAAACGTTCTTCCTGAAGTTCCGCTACCGAACAGCCGAGAAGGCCGGACATTTCCTTCATATGCGGTGTCAGGATAAGAGGTCTCTCTGTCGTTATCAAGAGTTCGGGATGACAGCTTAATATATTCAGTCCGTCTGCATCAGCCACACAGGGGACCCTGACTTCTTTCAGTGTCGTTTCCAGAATACTTTCTGAAAGCCTGCTCTGCCCCAGACCGCATCCAATACATACCACGTCCGCCCAGCCAAGCAGGTTCTTTAGTTTTTCCTCTTCAAATTCAGTATATGTTGAGATGATGGCTTCGGGGAGCAGCTGCTGCAGAATCACGCGGTTATCCTCTGAGGTATAGATCTGAACAAGTCCCGCCCCGCTTGTATAAGCAGCCTTTGCACTTAAGTAGGCGGCACCGGACATGCCCTTGCTTCCTGTAATCATCAGGACCTTCCCGTAAGTGCCCTTATGGGAGTTCGGCCGTCTGGGCGGCATAAGGTCCGGCAGATCTTTTTTCTCATAGGTATAACAGATATCATTTTCCTTTTCAAATAATCCGCATTGGATACCAATATCAGCCACAACTGTCTTTCCTGCATACATATGCCCGGGATGGAGGATCAGTCCCAGCTTTTCACACTGGAAGGTAACTGTCAAATCTGCCTGAAAAGCACAGCCAAGCACCCTGCCCGTGGCAGAACAGATCCCGGACGGGATGTCTACGGCCACTTTCTGCCCGCTTAAAGCATTCATTTTTACGATAGACTCCAGATAGTCCCCCGTGATTTCTCTATTGAGTCCTACCCCGAAAACTGCATCCACTATAGTAGTATATTCCTGACGGCATACAGTTGTTACCATCGGCACGCCACATTTTTCTGCAATTTCCTTCTGCCTGCGGCAGTCGGCACTCATGGAGGATTCATGGCCCACAAATACGGCCGTAGCATCATATCCTTTTTCTTTCAGCAGCCGGGCAACGGCAAAACCATCCCCGCCATTGTTGCCGGAACCGCAGAATATAAGTGGTTTTTCCAGATTGATTTGTTCCCGCTCCATAGCTTCCACAACTTTTAAGGCGGCCCGCTCCATTAAAACCAGGGACGGCAGGCCAATCTCATTGATGGTAAAGCTGTCCGCTTTCTGCATCCATTCCCCTGTAGGCAGATATCTCATATGCTCTTCCTCCTTGTTTACTTTCAAATTTCCCAAAATACGCCGAAATGAAATGACGTGTAAAAAAGGCACCGCCTTCGTTACACGTCCTGAACGTCTTTGTTAAACTCAAATTTCTACTGTTTACGCTTTGCTGCCGTGTTCCTCATTATAGCTTGTGATATTGTAGGAAAGTTTCATCAGACTATCTGAGAGGTGTACACTCTCTACAATGACATCATCCGGAAGGTTTAGATCCGTATGTGCAAAGTTCCAGATAGCTTTAATTCCATTTGCTACAAGCAGGTCTGCTACTTCTATTGCTTTTGATTTTGGAATCGTAAGCGCTGCAATTTCTATTTCGTTATGTTTTAAAAAGTCTTTTAATTCATCCATCATGCGGACCGGTATGCCGCGGATAGAAACACCTTCGAGTCTCGGATTCACATCGAACAGTCCTTTCAGACTGAAACCACTCTTCTCAAAAGACGCGTAATTCGCAAGTGCCTGCCCGAGATTGCCGGCTCCAATTATAATCATATTATGCTGTCTGTTTAAACCGAGGATCTTCCCGATCTCTGTATAAAGATACTTTACGTTATATCCATAGCCCTGTTGTCCAAAGCCGCCGAAATTATTTAAATCCTGACGGATCTGTGAAGCAGTGACACTCATCTTCTTGCTCAGGTCATTTGACGAAATCCGCTCAACCCCTGCATCCAGTAATTCTCCCAAATATCTGTAATATCTTGGCAGCCTTCCTATTACCGCACGTGATATTTCTCTCTCTTCCACAGTTATCACCCTCCAAACTTAGTCTAGTACATCGTTTTGTAATGATCTATGCTCTTCATAATATGATACATAGGTACTTACAAAACAATGTACCGAATTTTATTATATAGAATTGTGTGGACAAAGTCAATTTTTTAGTTGTATTTTACTTTATTTTCGCTATAATGAAATAAGTATGTATTTCCTTATTACGGCCAAAACGCTGTAAAATAAGGCACACTTAAGATGCAGGAGGTTAATTATGATACTCGCATGTCATAATCTTAATAAATCATTCGGAGACCAGCTGATCGTAAAAGACGGGTCTTTCCATATAGAAGACAGAGAAAAGGCCGCACTTGTCGGCGTAAACGGGGCGGGCAAATCCACCATTTTAAAGATGATCGTGAAGGAAGAGCCCATAGACAGCGGTGAGGTTGTTCTGACAAGGGGGAAGACGCTTGGCTACCTTGCACAGCAGCAGAAGCTGGAAAGCGGACGTTCCATTTATGAGGAGGTCAAGACCGCTAAGGCCGATATTATTGCAATGGAACAGCAAATCCGCACGATCGAACATGAATTGAAGTCATTAAACGGTGAGGAACTTGAGAAGCGGCTGGAAACCTATAACCGCCTTATGTCACAGTTTGAAGCACAGAATGGATATGCCTATGAAAGTGAGATCACCGGCGTCTTAAAAGGTCTTGGTTTTGGTGAAGAAGATTTTAATAAGATGACGGACACCCTTTCTGGCGGGCAGAAAACCCGTGTCTCCCTCGGTAAGCTGCTGCTGACCAAACCGGATATCCTGCTCCTTGATGAACCGACGAACCATCTGGACCTGAATTCCATCACCTGGCTGGAAACCTATCTTCTGAACTACCCGGGTGCTGTTTTTATTGTATCCCATGACCGTTTCTTCCTGAACCGTGTCGTGACAAAGGTAATCGAAGTTGAGAATGGGGCTGTCCGCATGTATGCCGGGAATTACAAGGCGTATGCGGATAAGAAACAGCAGATCCGGGATGCCATGCTCAAAGAATACCTGAACCAGCAGCGTGAAATCAAGCATCAGGAAGCTGTCATTGAAAAGCTCCGCTCCTTCAACCGCGAAAAGTCTATCAAGCGTGCAGAGAGCCGGGAAAAGATGCTGAACAAGATGACGCTTGTGGAAAAGCCACAGGAGCCCGCTAAAGAGATACACTTTTCCCTGGAACCATCCTGCATCAGCGGAAATGATGTTCTGTCCGTGGAAGAATTATCCAAATCTTTCGATCATCAGATCCTGTTCCAGAATATCAGCTTTGATATCAAACGAGGGGAACACGTGGCTGTTATCGGGGACAACGGGACTGGAAAGACAACCCTGCTCAAGATACTCAATCAGGTAGTTTCGCCGGATACCGGGTCATTTACTCTGGGTTCCAAAGTGAAGATAGGCTATTATGACCAGGAACACCATGTACTCCATGACGGAAAGAATATTTTCGATGAAATCTCGGATGATTACCCGACCCTCACGAATACGCAGATACGCAATACACTGGCTGCATTCCAGTTTACCGGGGATGATGTCTACAAGCTTATTGGCGATTTGAGCGGCGGTGAAAAAGGCCGCGTTTCTCTTGCAAAGCTTATGTTGTCCGAGGCGAATTTCCTGATTCTCGATGAGCCGACGAACCATCTGGACATCACATCCAAGGAGATTCTGGAAAAGGCCCTGAATGAATATACGGGCACCGTCCTCTATGTATCACACGACAGGTATTTTATTAACCAGACGGCCGGGCGGATTCTGGAACTTGTCAATCAGACGTTCGTGAACTATATCGGGAATTATGATTATTACCTTGAAAAGAAAGAAGAACTGACTGCGGTTTATGCATCTTCCACCGACTCCCCGGCATCTGTTTCAGACAATACCGCATCATACGGGGAGGATATCGGATCTGCATCAGATGGGCGTTTAAGCTGGCAGGAACAGAAGGAACAGCAGGCGAAAGAACGTAAACGGCAAAGTGATTTGAAAAAGACCGAGGACAGGATCGCAGTTTTGGAAGAAAGAAATGCCAGGATTGATGAGCTGATGACACATGAGGATGTCTATTCCAACTCTGTGAAATGTCAGGAGCTCGCCGTAGAGAAATCTGGAAATGAAGAAGAGCTGGAACTGCTTTATGAAAAGTGGGAGGAACTGGCCCAATAAAAGAGGAACACCTGACACACGCAAGTGCCGGGTGTTCCTTTTTTGCAGCCCCTTCGGGGGCTGTACATTCTATAGGTGTGCTGCGATTGCTTTGATGAAGTCCTCGCTGTTTAATACTGTAGGATTCTCAATAGTGGTAATCAGGGCCAGATCCTTTGTCATGCTTCCTGCTTCAATCGTGTCAATTGTGGCCTTTTCCAGTCTGTCTGCAAATTCCATCAGCTCTTTGTTCCCGTCCAGTTCACCGCGTTTTCTGAGTGCGCCTGTCCATGCAAAAATAGTGGCAACAGAATTTGTGGAAGTCTCCTCCCCTTTCAGGTGTTTGTAATAGTGGCGCTGAACAGTTCCGTGGGCAGCCTCGTATTCAAAGTATCCTTCCGGAGATACAAGTACGGATGTCATCATTGCGAGGGAGCCGAATGCAGAGGATACCATATCACTCATAACATCACCGTCATAATTCTTGCAGGCCCAGATATAACCGCCTTCTGATTTCATAACGCGGGCAACCGCATCATCGATGAGGGTATAGAAATATTCGATCCCCGCAGCCTTGAATTTATCATCAAATTCAGCATCATAAATTTCCTGGAAAATATCCTTGAAGGTGTGGTCATATTTCTTTGAGATCGTATCCTTTGTTGCAAACCACAAATCCTGCTTTGTATCCAGTGCATAGCTAAAGCAGCTTCTTGCAAAGCTTTCGATGGACTGGTTCAGGTTATGCATTCCCTGCACGATACCCGGTCCGGCAAAGTTATGTACCAGCTCTTTTGTCTGTGTCCCGTCTTCGGCAGTATAGACTAATTCTACTTTTCCTGCACCCGGAATCTTCATCTCTGATCCTTTATACACGTCACCGTATGCATGTCTTGCAATAGTGATTGGCTTCTTCCAGTTTCTGACACACGGTTCGATTCCTTTAACAACAATCGGAGCACGGAAAACGGTTCCATCGAGGATTGCCCTGATTGTACCGTTCGGGCTCTTCCACATTTCTTTCAGGTCGTACTCATCCATCCGTGCGGCATTCGGAGTGATTGTTGCACACTTTACGGCTACTTTATATTTCTTCGTCGCATTGGCAGAATCAATGGTTACCTGATCGTCTGTCTCGTTTCTGTGTTCCAGTCCCAGGTCATAGTATTCTGTGTTGAGTTCAATGTATGGTTCAAGAAGATTGTCTTTGATCATCTTCCAGAGGATACGTGTCATTTCGTCCCCATCCATCTCAACTATAGGTGTCGTCATCTTAATCTTTTCCATCTTATCTGTCTCCTCCTAAAATTTCTTCGTAACCTTGTTTCTTCAGGTTCTGTATGACATGCAGAATGTGCTCGTTAGCGAGCTGCTCTGCAAGGTCTGCATCTTTGTCACGAATTGCACGTAAAAGCTGCTTGTGTTCCCGGATCGACTTGCGGGCGCGTTCTTCTGCCACAACAGATGTCTTTCGTGCCAGCTGTACATATTTGTGGAAATCCAGTAATACATGGCTTAATATACGGCTGTCGGATGCCTCATAGAGAATCGCATGGAACTTACCGTCCAGCTCTGCCATCTGTTCTGCACTGCCGCCCCCTTCTCTTTTCATATGGAATTCAGAAAGAAGCATAATCTCATCAAGTTCATCTAACTGTTCGTCCGTAATATTTTCTGTTGCCCATCTGGCACAGAGTCCTTCCAGCATGGAACGGATCATGTAGATATCACTGACGTCCTTCGGTGAAATGCCCGTTACATATGCCCCCTTATTGGGAATGATGGAAACAAGCCCTTCCAGCTCCAGCTGTCTTAAAGCCTCCCGCACGGGTGTCCTGCTGACCCCTAATTCTTTCCCAATCGTGTTCTCCCTTAATTCATCGTGTTCCTTATATTTTCCTTTCAGAATATCATCCCGGATTCTTTGAAACACGCGGCTGCTTAAGGAATTGTCCTGATAATCTCCCATTTTGTTTTTATGTCCTCCCAGGTCAGAGTGTTATATGCAGTTCACTGCATACACTGTCTATTTTGGCAATTAATTCTTCATCTGTCAAGACCGTAACCCGACCTTCTTCATATTCTTTGTCGACCCACTGTTTTATTTCTTTCACAATTTGCGAATTTTTATCGACCTGACGGTCACCCGAAAGTTTATAATAAGCATTGATCCAGTATGCAATCCCTGCAGCGCCGGATGTGTTGGAAACCGAAACAAGCGCCGGCCGGTTCAGGTATTTTTCAGTATCGAAAATATTATAAATTTCTTCATTCTTCAGCATACCGTCTGCATGGATTCCCGCACGTGTAACATTGAAGTTCCTTCCAACAAATGGTGTTCTCGAAGGAACACGGTAGCCAAGTTCTTTCTCGTAATATTCGGCCAGCTCAGTAATCACTGTTGTATCCATCCCGTCCAGTGTCCCGCGCAGCTGTGCATATTCAAATACCATTGCCTCCAGCGGTGTATTTCCGGTGCGCTCCCCGATTCCGAACAGGGAACAATTCACGCCGGATGCCCCGTACAGCCATGCCGTTGTAGAGTTGTTGACCGCTTTGTAGAAATCGTTATGGCCGTGGAATTCGATCAGTTCACTCGGAACCCCGGCATGAGTCATTAATCCATAGATGATTCCCGGTACAGACCGCGGTATAACGGCACCCGGAAAATTCACTCCGTATCCCATCGTATCACAGGCACGGATTTTCACCGGAATCTGATATTCTTCCATCAGCTTCATCAGTTCCAGACAGAACGGGATCACAAACCCGTAAATGTCAGATCTGGTGATATCTTCCAGATGGCATCTCGGCCGTACTCCCGTCTCCATACATTCCCTGACTACAGAAAGATAATGTTCCAGCGCTTCTCTCCTTGTCATCTTGAGCTTGTAAAAGATATGATAATCGGAACAGCTTACGAGGATCCCTGTTTCCTTCAGCCCAATATCCTTAACAAGCTGGAAATCCTTCTTGCTTGCCCGGATCCAGCTTGTCACTTCCGGAAACTGATATCCCTTTTCCAGACATTTATAAACAGCATCCCTGTCCTTCTTGCTGTACAGGAAGAACTCGCTCTGTCTGATCTTTCCCTTATGGCCTCCGAGTTTATGTAAATAATCAAAAATCGTCACGATCTGTTCTGTCGTATAAGGAGCCCTTGACTGCTGACCGTCACGGAAAGTCGTATCTGTAATCCAAATCTCGTCCGGCATATTATGCGGCACGATCCTGTCATTGAAAGCGATCTTCGGAATCTCGTCATAATGAAACAAATTCCGGAAAACATTCGGAGTATCCACATCCACCAGCGGATACATATGTTCTTCCAGTTCCAGCAAATTCGTATGCTTGTTTAAAAATACCTTCCTGTTCTCCATTTTTAAATACCTCCTGGTCTAATCAAACTGCTTTATTCACAAAGGCAATGAGCCCTCGATACATATTGTATATTTGCATCCTTGTATAATTGTATACAATCTTCTTTTTCCTGTCAATAAAAAAGTGGAGAAAATGGAGAATTTTTACTACAAAAAAGGAAGCACCCGGAAAGAACTGCCTGATTATTAAAAATCAAACGTCTCCTTCCGGTACCTCCTGCCTTATTGGAAGTGTCTGGCTGTGCAGTTTTCTTTCCTGTACACTACAGGATTACACGCACCTTCAGAACACCCTCGATCCTGCTTAATTCCTCTTCTACTTCTTTGCTGACATCTCCATCGATATCCATCATAGTATAGGCATATTCTTTCCTGCTCTTGTTTGCCATCAGGGAAATATTCATGTCTGCCTTAGCAAGAAGAGCGGTAAACTGTCCCAGCATGTTCGGTTTGTTATGGTGGAGGATCGTGATTCTGGAGCCGCCTTCTTTTTTACCCATATCGCAGTCCGGATAATTTACAGAATGTGTGATATTGCCGTTCTCCAGATAATCGATGGTCTCCTTGACAGCCATCTTTGCACAGTTATCTTCCGACTCCTCTGTGGACGCGCCAAGGTGCGGGATTACAATTGCACCCTTTACCCCTGCGACCTCCGGTGTCGGAAAGTCTGTTACATAGCCCTTTACCCTTCCGGATACAAGTGCATCTACCATATCCTCGCCATTTACAAGAAGGTCTCTTGCAAAGTTCAGGATGACCACATTTTTCTTCATCAGGCTGATTGTATCTTTGTTGATCATGCCCTTCGTATCATCCAGCGCCGGAACATGGATGGTAATGTAATCACATTCTTTATAGAGCTCATCGACCGTTTTTGCGTGGTGAATACTTCTTGAAAGCTTCCATGCGGCATCTACAGACACATACGGGTCATATCCGTATACATCCATCCCCAGATGTGTTGCAGCATTGGCAACAAGGACACCAATTGCCCCGAGTCCGATTACACCGAGTTTTTTGCCTTCCAGCTCTGTCCCTGCAAAAGCTTTTTTCTTCTTTTCTGTTATTTTTGCGATATCGCCGTCTTCTTCATTTTCCTGTACCCAGTTAATTCCGCCGATGATATCACGCGCTGCAAGCAGCATACCTGCAATCACAAGTTCCTTTACACCGTTTGCATTTGCGCCCGGTGTATTGAAAACGACAATCCCCTTCTCTGCACATTTTTCGAGAGGAATGTTGTTGACCCCGGCTCCTGCACGGGCTATCACCTTCAGATTCCCACTGAATTCCATCTCATGCATAGATGCACTCCTTACGAGTATCGCATCTGCCTCCTCAGGCTTTTCGGTTTTTACATAACTTTCATCAAATTTCTCCAGTCCTACATGAGCGATTGGATTCAGACAATTATACTTATACATCTTACAGATTCTCCTCCTCGAACTTCTTCATAAATGCAACGAGTGCTTCCACTCCTTCATATGGCATGGCATTATAAATACTTGCGCGCATTCCACCCACGCTTCTGTGCCCTTTCAGGTTCTCAAGGCCTGCCGCTTTCGCCTCCTTCACAAACCTGGCATCCAAATCAGCATCTCCTGTCACAAACGGGACGTTCATCAGGGAGCGGTCTTTCTTCTCTACCGTGCCTTTAAACAGTCTGCTCTGGTCGAGGAAATCATACAGAAGGGCTGCTTTCTTTTCATTGCGTTCCTTCATAGCTTCCAGGCCGCCCATAGCCTTCAGCCATTTAAATACTTTTCCACAGATATAGATTCCATATGCCGGCGGAGTGTTATAGAGGGACTTCGCATCTGCGTGTGTCTTATATGTAAGCATTGTCGGTGTGCCCGGCAGTACATCCTCTGTAATCAGGTCTTCACGGATAATGACAATAACCATACCGGCCGGCCCGATATTTTTCTGGACTCCGCCATAGATAATTCCATATTTTGTGACATCAACAGGCTCTGATAAAAAGCAGGAAGATACATCTGCAACAAGAGTCTTACCCTTTGTATTCGGAAGCTCTTTGAATTTTGTTCCATAGATCGTATTATTCTCACAGATGTAAACATAATCTGCATCTTCTGAAACAGGAAGATCTGAGCAGTCCGGGATATAAGAAAATGTCTTGTCTTCTGAAGAAGCGATTTTATTGACTTTCCCGTATTTTGCGGCCTCACTGGCAGCCTTCTTTGCCCACTGGCCCGTCACAATATAATCTGCGACCCTGTTCTTCATCAGGTTCATCGGGATCATGGCAAACTGCTGGGAAGCACCGCCCTGAAGGAACAGCACCTTATAGTTGTCAGGAATATTCATAAGCTCCCTGAGATCAGCCTCGGCTGTACCTATAATTTCCTCGAAAGCCTTTGAGCGATGACTCATTTCCATTACCGACATTCCGGTCCCGTTGTAATCTAACATTTCTTCTGCTGCTGACTTTAATACTTCCTCCGGTAATACTGCCGGTCCTGCTGAAAAATTGTACACTCTACCCATTTCTAATTTCCTCCTGAACATATTTATCAAATCCAACATCCCGGCATGTACATGCACGGCGGGATATGTTTAACGGTGGTTCATATCGTTCTCGTCAAAAGCCTCACTGATTGCGGCTCCTGGTGCTACCATAGGCCATACTTTATCGTCTGAATCAATCTGGCAGTCGATCACGATTGGTTTTTTCAATTCCATTGCTTTTGCAAAAGCTTCTTTAAACTCATCCTGTGTTGTCACACGGATGCCCTCTGCACCCATAGCCTCTGCAAGCTTCACGAAATCTACGGCGTCGTTCAGCACAGTTGCGGAGTAACGCTGTTCGTAGAACAGATTCTGCCACTGGCGCACCATTCCGAGGACATGGTTATTAATCACGACCTGGATAACAGGAATCTGGTATCTGGCTGCCGTAGCAATCTCATTCATATTCATGCGGAAACAACCGTCCCCTGCAATATTTACAACGAGCTTATCCGGGCACCCCATCTTAGCACCGAGTGAAGCGCCGAGTCCATAACCCATCGTGCCAAGGCCCCCTGATGTCAGGAAGGTGCGCGGTTTTGTATATTTATAAAACTGTGCGGCCCACATCTGGTGCTGGCCTACCTCTGTAACAATGAGGGCGTCACCCTTTGTCTGCCTGTAAATTTCTTCTACGACAAAAGGTCCTGTCAGCATATCTGTATGATAACTGAGCGGATATTTCTCTTTATATTCCTGAATCTTCTTCATCCAGTCCGGGTGGGACTGCTGTGTCAGTTTCGCATTTACCCTGCTTAAGACTTCCTTTAAGTCTCCGACAACGCCGTCAGTGATAATGACATTCTTATTCATCTCGGCCGCGTCGATATCAAACTGGAGAATCTTCGCGTTTTTAGCAAACTTCTTTGTATTTCCCGTGACACGGTCACTGAACCTGGCCCCGATTACGATCAGCAGATCACATTCACTGACCCCGTAATTGGACGTCTTCGTACCGTGCATGCCAAGCATGCCTGTGTACCGCTCATCGGTTCCCGGAAATGCGCCTTTTCCCATAAGGGAATCTGTAACAGGTGCATCTGCTTTGTCTACAAACTCTTTCAGTTCTTCGCTGGCGCCGGAAAGTACGGCACCGCCGCCGACAAAGATGAACGGCCTCTTTGCCTTGCTGATCAGGGAGACAGCCGTATCAACGTCCTTCTCACAGATATCTTCTGCATCCATAGGCTGTACAGGCTTAATTTCTACCGGTTTGTAATCTGCCTTATTACTGGTTACATCCTTTGGTATATCGATCAGGACAGGTCCCGGCCTTCCGGTCTGGGCTATCTTAAACGCCTTGCGTATGGTCTCTGCCAGTTTGCTTACATCTTTTACAATATAGTTATGCTTTGTAATAGGCATGGTGATCCCGGCAATATCGATTTCCTGAAAACTGTCTTTACCAAGAAGTGATACCCCTACGTTACAGGTAATTGCCACAACAGGTATGGAATCCATATAAGCAGTCGCAATCCCTGTGACCAGATTCGTAGCCCCCGGTCCACTGGTGGCAAAGCACACACCGACTTTTCCCGTGGCTCTTGCGTATCCATCTGCCGCATGTGCAGCTCCCTGCTCATGGGATGTCAGGATATGCCTGATTTCATCACTATGTTTATATAATGCATCATATACATTCAAAATTGCTCCGCCCGGATACCCAAAAACAGTATCCACGCCCTGCTCTTTTAAACATTCGATTACAATCTCTGCTCCATTTAAATGCATGGTCAGAACCTCCTAATTTTTCTTTGGTACTTCCAGAATCGCTCCTCTGTTTCCTGAGCTGACCATGGACGCATACCTCGCAAGATATCCGGTCGTGATCTCAGGTTCTTTCGGCTGCCATTTTGCTCTCCTTGCCTCCAGCTCTTCAGCAGAAACATCCAGATCCAGTGTCAGCTCCGGAATGTTGATCTTTATGATATCCCCTTCTTCCACAAGCGCGATCGGGCCGCCTACAGCCGCCTCCGGTGATACATGGCCAATGGATGCACCTCTGGATGCGCCACTGAAACGGCCATCCGTGATCAGGGCAACAGAGGAACCGAGGCCGTAGCCTGCAATGGCAGAAGTCGGGTTCAGCATTTCCCGCATTCCCGGTCCGCCTTTTGGTCCTTCATAGCGGATTACAATGACGTCACCTGCATTGATCTTCCCGGTCTTGATTGCTTCCGTTGCTGCTTCGTCACTCTCGAAGATCCTTGCCGGCCCTTCGTGCACAAGCATTTCCGGAACGACTGCGGAACGTTTTACAACGCTTCCGTCAGGAGCAAGATTTCCTTTTAAGACAGCAATTCCACCAGTCTCACTGTATGGATTTTCAATCGGGCGGATAACCTCAGGATTATGGTTGATGCATCCCTCAATATTCTCACCAACGGTTTTTCCTGTTACGGTCAGACAGTCTGTATGCAGCAGTCCTTTTTTATTCAGTTCGTTCATGACGGCATATACACCGCCTGCCTCATTTAAGTCTTCAATATATGTAGGCCCCGCCGGTGCCAGATGGCAGAGGTTCGGAGTCTTTTCACTGATCGTATTCGCAAACTCAATCTCAAAATCCATACCAATCTCATGGGCAATAGCCGGGAGGTGCAGCATACTGTTCGTAGAACATCCGAGTGCCATGTCCACGGTCAGTGCATTGAGGATTGCTTCCTCTGTCATAATATCTCTCGGACGGATATTCTTTCTTACAAGCTCCATGACCTGCATACCTGCATGTTTTGCCAGCTGGAGCCTTGCGGAATATACGGCCGGAATCGTTCCGTTTCCTTTAAGACCCATTCCAAGTGCCTCTGTCAGGCAGTTCATGCTGTTGGCTGTATACATTCCCGAGCAGGAACCGCATGTCGGACATGCTTTGTTTTCAAATTCGCATAAGTCTTCTTCAGACATTGTTCCTGCAGCATAGGAGCCAACTGCCTCAAACATACTGGAGAGACTGGTCTTGCTGCCCTTTACATGGCCTGCAAGCATCGGACCGCCGCTGACAAAAATAGTCGGTACATTGATTCTTGCGGCTGCCATCAGAAGTCCGGGCACATTCTTATCACAGTTTGGAATCATGACGAGCGCATCAAACTGGTGGGCCATCGCCAGAGCCTCCGTAGAATCCGCGATCAGATCTCTTGTAACAAGGGAATACTTCATTCCCACATGCCCCATGGCGATTCCGTCACATACAGCGATTGCAGGAACCATGATCGGAGTTCCCCCTGCCATAGCCACGCCCATCTTAACCGCTTCTGCAATTTTATCCAGATTCATATGCCCCGGGACAATCTCGTTATAAGAACTGACAACACCTACCAGTGGTCTGTCAAGCTCCTCCTGTGTCATTCCCAGTGCATTGAACAGGGAACGGTGGGGAGCCTGCTGTGCTCCTTTTGTTACTGTATCACTTCTCATCTTAAAAACCTCACTTTCTACTTATGCCACAAAAGCTTCATATATGTTATGTTTCGTTACAGTTCATACTATGTTTCCTGATATCTGCCAAATACGCATTCACCTTTATTAGTGAATATAAGAACAGATTCTGTCCCCCATCTCAGAAGTCGAAATCTGCGTCTTTCCTTCAGACATAATGTCTATTGTGCGGTATCCGTCTTTTAATACCTGTGAAACCGCATTCTCTATCGCTTCTGCCTCCTGATCCAGATCAAAAGAAAAGCGAAGCATCATCGCTGCAGACAATATTGTAGCAATTGGATTTGCAATCCCTTTTCCTGCAATATCCGGTGCAGACCCGCCGCTCGGCTCATATAGGCCAAACTTCGTCTCATTCAGGCTTGCCGATGCGAGCATTCCGATGGACCCTGTCACCATGCTGGCCTCATCCGAAAGAATGTCTCCGAACATATTCTCAGTCAGAATTACATCGAACTGCCCCGGGTCCTTTACGAGCTGCATCGCACAGTTGTCGACGAGCATATTCTCCAGCGTCACTTCAGGATAGTCCGCTGCAACCTCCTCCACAACTTTTCTCCAGAGTCTGGAGGAATCCAGTACATTTGCCTTATCAACACTCGTCACCTTTTTGCGCCGTTTCATGGCAATATCGAAACCGCGTTTTGCAATTCTGCGTATTTCGTTCTCATTATATGTAAGCTCATCCGTGGCGGTCATGACGCCGTCTACTTCAACAGTCTTTCTATCTCCAAAATACAGACCTCCGGTCAGCTCGCGCATAATCATCATGTCAAATCCGCCGTCTGTAATCTCTTCCTTCAGGGGACAGGCCCCTTTCAGTTCATCATAGAGTACTGCAGGACGCAGGTTGGCGAACAGGTTCAGCTCCTTGCGGATCTTCAGAAGTCCTGCTTCCGGCCTTTTGGAAGGCTCCAGCTGATACCAGGGAGAAGTCTTGGCATCTCCGCCGATAGACCCCATCAGTACCGCATCACTCGCTTTCGCCGCCTCAATCGTTTCATCCGTCAGAGGCACCCCATGTACATCGATAGAAGCCCCGCCCATTAAAAGCTGCGTATAAATACATTCATGTCCGTATACTTCTCCCGTTTTATCCAGTACCTTCATAGCCTCCGTCACAATCTCCGGCCCGATACCGTCTCCTTTAATGACTCCAATATTCAGTCTCATATCAAACAACACCCTTCTACAAGAATTAAAAATACTATTTTTAATAATACCGTATTTTTCGGCACGTTTCAACCCTTTAATTCGTAAAAGTGTAAATGGGGGGTGGGAATTTTGTAGACTGATGTACGCTTTCGAGGGAGGACGGGGGTGTTTACGTGGACGGTATTGGGGGTTAAACGGGTCTAATGAAACAGGCGCAGGAAATGCAGGCACCGCCGGCATGCGACCAAACGCCTGATGCGTTTGCTCTGTAGCCGGCTTGAAATCAGGCTTGGTGAGCCTGATTTCATCCTGCATTTCCTGTGCCTGTTTCACAAGGCCCGCTAATCCCCCAACAACACCCCCGTAAACACCCCCGCCCTCCCTCGAAAGCTGCGCTCATCCAACCGCAATAAAACACCCCACCCGGAAGGATTTCGGCGGAAAAACGAGGCCAGATATTTCATTCCTAAAATTTACAATGCTTTCAAATTAAGTCCAACAGCGCTCCTGCCCCACATCTCCTCCCCGCGGAGCAGGGGGAGGAAGTTTTCTGGCTTGAATAACGCAGCCCATCAGGGCCTGCGGGATGCTTTCGGGGGACAGGCCGTTTGCGAAGAGGCACTAACAGAAAAAGAACGGGATTTCATGGAACCGACAGCCATTCACCGGGTAATCTTGATGATTACCCGGCTCAGGCCGTCTTGAAAATTGTTTTGGTAAACAATTTTCATCCATGAAATCCCGCTCTTTTTCTGCAAGTGCCTCTATTCGCGCACTTAAATGCCCTCCCGAAAGCATCCCGCAGGACCTGACGGGCGACCCCTTTTCAACCAAATTAACAACCTCTCTCCGTACTTACTCCGCAGACGGCTTCTCGATCTGTGCGATTGCAGCTTTCTGCATTGGTATACGGCAGTTTTTGTTATTTCCGAATTCTACGATTACGTCATCATCTGTGATATCGATTATTACACCGTAAAAACCGCTTGTTGTTAATGCGGTATCGCCTACTTCCATTGTTGAGAGCATTGCCTGCACTCTCTTCTGCTCTTTTTTCTGAGGGCGCATGAGCAGGAACCACATACCACCGATGATTACTACATAAATCAGGATGATACCACCCATTCCTGTTGCTCCGCCTGCAGCTAATAAACCATTCATCTTATTTCCTCCTAATTACTATCTTCAAACAATAAGTCTACTATACACAAAAATGGATGATTCTTCAAGTATCTTTTAGAATTTCCGCATATTTTTATGAATTTTTTATATGTCTTTTCCGTTTTTCATACCTTCGAGTTTCTTTTCCTTATATGACTTGTATTCTCCTGCTTCGATCGCTGCACGGATTTCTTCCATCATGGTATTATAAAAATACAGGTTGTGCAGGACGCAGAGGCGCATACCAAGCATCTCTTTAGCCTTCAGGAGGTGTCGGATGTATCCCCTGCTGTAGCTTCTGCAGGCCGGACACTGGCAGCCTTCTTCAATCGGACTGTCATCCAGTTCGAACTTTGCATTAAACAGGTTCAGTTTTCCGTGGTTGGTATAGACGTGGCCATGCCTTCCGTTTCTGGTTGGATACACACAGTCAAAGAAATCCACGCCTCTTTCTACTCCCTCCAGGATGTTAGCCGGGGTCCCGACGCCCATCAGATAAGTAGGCTTCTCAACCGGAAGGTAAGGAACGACTGCCTCCAGAATGCGGTACATCTCCTCATGGCTCTCTCCTACGGCAAGACCGCCGATGGCATATCCATCCAGTTCCATTTCCGTGATCTGCTTTGCATGTTCGACGCGGATATCCTCGTAAATGCCACCCTGGTTAATTCCGAAAAGCATCTGTTTCTGGTTGATCGTATCGGGCAGGGAATTTAAACGGTCCATCTCGGTCCTGCAGCGTGCAAGCCAGCGTGTTGTTCTGGCCACGGAATCTCTCATATATTCTCTGTCTGCGATACTGGACGGACATTCATCGAATGCCATCGCAATGGTGGACGCAAGGTTGGACTGAATCTGCATACTTTCCTCCGGGCCCATGAATATCTTGCGGCCATCAACGTGGGAATGGAAATGAACACCCTCCTCCCTGATCTTGCGGAGGTCTGAAAGTGAAAACACCTGAAATCCGCCGGAATCCGTGAGAATTGGCTTGTCCCAGTTCATAAACTTATGAAGGCCGCCCATTTTTTTCACAACCTCATCTCCCGGGCGCACGTGAAGGTGATAGGTGTTCGATAATTCTACCTGTGTCTTGATTCCTCTCAAATCATCTGTGGAAACCGCACCTTTGATCGCTGCCGCTGTTCCCACATTCATAAATACCGGCGTCTCAATGACCCCGTGGACCGTATGAAAACGGCCCCGCTTAGCAAGACCGTCTCTTTTGATTAATTCGTACATAGTTACCTCGTTGTATTTTTTTCCTGATTAGTAATGAATAATAACCGGTGTTCCTACTGAAAGCATACTGTACAGGCTTGCTGCCTGATCGGGCGGCATGTTAATGCATCCGTGGGAACCGATTGACGTATACAGGGAACCGCCGAATCCCGGCTGCCAGTTTGCATCATGGAAGCCGATTCCGGTCCATGTAACGCGCATCCAGTAGCTGACAGGGGTTTCATATTCTGGTTTTCCTGTATCCGGCTGAATCTCTCCGACCAGTGTCTTATCCAGCTGCATCTCCAGAATATTGTAAACACCTGAAGGAGTCTCCTTTTCCGGGGTAGGAAGCCCGGTGACGACATCCGTTTCCAGTGCAATGTTCCCGTCTACAATATACCACATATGCTGTGTGGACAGATCGACCTCGGCATAGGTATTGCCCCAGTCCTGTGCGGCATGGGCAGCTGCGGTCTGGTAGTAGGCAGGCTCTTTAGATACGGTCTCCCCGTTCTTAATGCTGTTAACCAGTGCCTCGAATTCTGTGTCTTCATCAATTGACCAGCCGTATGTCCCGCCGGACACCTCGGCAGTCTTTCCTGTCGGAGTCGTGATCGTTCTGGCAGTCCCTACAGTATCATATTTATCACCGAAGCCTGTCAGCCAGTTTCTGACTTCATCCTCATTAAATGTCACCTGCATGTTATCGTCCACAGTCAGCCAGGTTGAGATCAGGGCCTTATCTACCACTTCCGTCTCTGTCATCGTATAGGTAATGCTTGCCTGTACATACTTGTTCATGGCATCGCATGCTTTCTTGACTTCTTCTGAATCAGATGTAAACTTCGGCTCAGCGTAGCACTCTTCTTTTTCCATATCCAGATCTGTCTTAAATTCAGAAATATAGGTATGCACCTTTTCCTTCAGCACGTCCATATTTACTGCAGTGCCGATGACCTCAGGCTCGATGACGTACTTCTCACCGTTGAACTTCGGGTAGGCTGACTTCGGGGCTGTCTGCTCCGCCGTTACTGCCTGCAGACTGCCGACCGCCTGATTGAGCGCTTCCTCATCATAAGACACTTCAATCGTAACCTTCGCCGAATTTTTAGAAAACAGTGCCGCCGGCCATGCAAAACCATTCTGCTTTTTCAATGCCTTCTGGATATCGTTATTCTCCTTGTATGTAAGGGAAATATCCGTTCCATCTATTGTATCCGACTTATTGTCTTTCTCATGAACCGTCAGACTGTAATCCTTCACCTGCTTTTTCAGATACTCTTCTACATCAGATACTTTTTTACCAGAAAAATCATGACCATTGATTTCCGTATTAATATAGAAGTGACTCATAAAGAAAACAGAAGTACCAACATACGCTGCAATCAATACAGCGGCTATGCATCCAAGGATGATCCAGAGCTTCTTCATACTTTTTTTATTTCCGCCTTTCTTTCTCCCGGGCTTCTTATTCTTTTTCTTTGGTTCCTCCTCATCTGGAAAAATATCATCCAGATCTTCCTCTTCGTCGAAAATGTCTACTTCCACCGGAACTGGTTTCTTCTTTGCTTTTACGGGGACAACATCCGGTATAACCTGGGTCTTTGCCATATCATCTGATGAACCGTCCTGTTCTTTAAGTTCATCCGCGGCATCCTCTTCCTCGTCAAAGAAGTAATCTTCATCATCTTCGCCGGGTTCATCATCCAGATAATAATCATCATCTGACTCGTCTATTTCATCAAAGTAGTAATCTTCGTCAAAATCTTTATCTTCTGAGTTGTAACCATCTGATTTTTTCATGTCGCGTTCGCTCATCTAGTATTACTCCCTCTTTTTTATCAATATCTAGTCCACATTATATTACGAATCCTGGTAAATGTACAGTAAAAAAGTATGAACTTAAAGATAAATTAAGGATTGCACGTTTATATAACTTCTTATATAATAAGTCTATGTGCAAAAAGAAAGGAGTACTACCATGAGTGGATCAACATTTGGCAAACTGTTTCGCGTAACAACCTGGGGTGAATCACACGGTGCCGCTATAGGTGCGGTTGTGGATGGATGTCCTGCAGGGCTTTCCTTATGTGAAGCTGATATACAGGAATATTTAAACCGACGAAAGCCGGGACAGAGTAGATATACAACAAAAAGACAGGAAACGGACCAGGCAGAGATACTTTCCGGGGTTTTTGAAGGAAAGACAACAGGCACTCCCATCTCTATTATAGTCCGCAACCAGGACCAGCGATCCCGTGATTACGGGAATATCGCGTATACCTATCGTCCTGGGCATGCGGACTATACTTTTACCCAAAAGTACGGATTCCGTGATTACCGGGGCGGCGGCCGGTCTTCCGGCAGGGAGACAATCGGACGGGTTGCCGCAGGCGCTGTTGCTTCCTTATTATTAAAAGAGATGGGGATCAGCCTGACTGCCTATACGAAATCAGTCGGTCCTGTTACAGTTCCATCTGATGCGTATCATTTCGATGAGATTACAGAGAATACTCTTTATATGCCGAACAATCAGGCTGCCAAAGAAGCCGCCGGACATCTGGACCTCCTGATGAAGAACCAGGATTCATGCGGAGGCACGGTTGAATGTATGGTGGACGGACTTCCGGTGGGACTTGGCGAACCGGTATTCGACAAACTGGATGCGTCTCTTGCAAAAGCGCTTATGTCCATCGGTGCGGTGAAAGCGGTGGAGATCGGTGACGGTATTTCTGCCGCGGCTTCATCCGGAAGCAGGAATAACGATGCGTTTGCTGTCAGGGATGACAGGATAATAAAGGAAACGAACCATTCCGGCGGTACTCTGGGCGGCATGAGCGACGGTTCCACACTCCTGGTACGGGCGTCCTTTAAGCCGACACCGTCCATTTCACAGATTCAGCATACAGTAACAGAGGAAAAAGAAGAAACAGAGCTTTCCATCCACGGACGGCATGACCCGATCATCGTACCGCGCGCGGTCGTGGTAGTGGAAGCTATGACAGCCCTTACAATCGCGGACCTGCTTCTGGAAAACATGAGCAGCCGCCTGGATAAAGTAAAAGCCTATTATACGGAGGATTAGAATGTCTAACAAATTAATTGATATTGTAAATATTACAAAATCATTCGATGAGAATGTGGTTCTGGACCAGCTGAATCTGTATATTCGTGAGAACGAATTTCTTACACTTCTGGGGCCAAGCGGCTGCGGAAAGACCACTCTTCTGCGGATTCTCGGCGGTTTTGAGACACCGGATTCCGGAGATATTATTTTCGACGGCAAGAACATCAATAATCTGCCGCCGAACAAAAGGCAGCTAAACACTGTGTTCCAAAAATACGCCCTGTTCTCCCATATGTCCATTGCAGAAAACATCGCTTTCGGCCTGAAGATCAAAGGAAAGTCAAAGGGATATATTCAGGATAAGATCCGGTATGCCTTAAAACTCGTCAATCTGGAAGGCTATGAAGACAGGACACCGGACTCCTTAAGCGGCGGCCAGCAGCAGCGTATCGCCATTGCGAGGGCCATCGTGAATGAGCCAAAAGTACTCCTGCTTGATGAACCGCTCGGTGCTCTGGATTTAAAGCTGCGTCAGGATATGCAGTACGAACTGATCCGCCTGAAGAACGAGCTGGGGATTACTTTCGTCTATGTTACCCACGATCAGGAAGAGGCTCTTACCATGTCCGATACGATCGTTGTCATGAATCAGGGGTATATCCAGCAAATCGGAACTCCCGAGGATATTTACAATGAACCTCAGAATGCCTTTGTTGCAGACTTTATCGGGGACAGCAACATTCTGCCTGCCACCATGGTGGAGGATAAAGTTGTGAAGATGCTGGGAGCCGTCTGGCAGTGTGTGGACGTGGGCTTCGGACGCAACAAGCCGGTAGATGCGGTGATCCGTCCGGAAGATATTGATCTCGTGAAGCCGGAAGAAGGCATCATCGAGGGTGTGGTCACCCACCTGATCTTTAAAGGTGTCCACTATGAGATGGAGGTCCTTGCCAATAATTATGAACTTCTTGTTCACAGCACGGATATGTTCCCTGTCGGGACAGAAGTTGGTATCAAAGTAGACCCATTTGATATTCAGATTATGAAAAAACCAGAATCTGAAGACGCGGAGGCTGTTGGAATTGAAGAATAGAAAATTACTGACCGGCCCTTATCTTTTCTGGGCTGCATCATTTATCATCATCCCTCTTCTGATGATCGTTTATTACGGACTGACAAATAAAGAGGGCTCATTTACACTGATGAACCTTGCCAGGATCACAACACCTGAGAACTTAAAAGCACTGGGACTCGCTCTTCTTCTGTCCTTTATCAGCACCCTGATCTGCCTTGTGCTGGCTTACCCTCTGGCCATGATCCTTTCTGAGAAAGATGTCAATCAGACAAGCTTTATTGTGCTGATCTTCATCCTGCCTATGTGGATGAATTTCCTTTTAAGGACACTTGCCTGGCAGAACCTGCTGGAGAAAAACGGAATCATCAATATGATTCTGGAATTTTTCCACCTGCCGGACCAGACACTGATCAACACGCCTTATGCAATCGTGCTCGGCATGGTATATAACTTCCTGCCGTTTATGGTACTTCCCATATACAACGTCCTCGCCAAGATAGACAAGGATGTTATTTCTGCTGCACGTGACCTGGGGGCCAATAATTTCCAGACTTTTTCCAAGATCATCTTCCCATTAAGCATACCGGGAATTATCAGTGGAATCACGATGGTATTCGTACCTTCCCTGACGACGTTCGTCATCTCCGACCTGCTCGGCGGAAGCAAGATACTCCTGATCGGAAACGTTATCGAACAGGAATTCAAGCAGGGGAGCAACTGGAATGTAGGTTCCGGCCTCTCTCTTGTATTGATGATATTTATCATCGCAAGTATGGCGCTCATTGCCAAATATGATAAAGACGGGGAGGGAACTGCATTTTGATAAAAAACGGACTGAAACGCTTTTACTTAATCTTAATTTTCATCCTGCTTTACGCTCCCATCGTCACTTTGATGGTGCTGTCCTTTAACAGCTCAAAGTCCCGGTCCAAATGGGGCGGGTTTACAGGAAAATGGTATGTTGCTCTGTTCCAGAATCAGGATATTATGAATGCCCTGTACACGACATTGATTATCGCCCTTGTATCTGCGCTGATTGCAACGATCATCGGGACGGCGGCGGCCATCGGGATTCAGGCGATGAAGCCTAAATTCCGTACGTTTATGATGGGTGTAACCAATATTCCCATGCTGAATGCGGATATCGTAACAGGTATCTCTCTGATGCTGCTGTTTATTGCATTCAGGTTTTCACTGGGATTCATGACGATTTTACTGGCACATATTACCTTTAATATCCCTTATGTCATACTGAGTGTCATGCCGAAGCTCAAGCAGACAAGCAAGCATACTTATGAGGCTGCAATGGATCTGGGGGCCTCACCGGTATATGCCTTTTTCAAGGTTGTATTTCCGGACATCATGCCGGGTGTATTTTCCGGGTTCCTGCTTGCATTCACGATGTCGCTGGATGATTTTGTAATCACCCACTTCACAAAAGGGCCCGGGGTGGACACGCTGTCAACGAAAATTTACAGCGAGGTAAGAAAAGGAATCAAACCGGAGATGTATGCCCTTTCCACGATCATGTTTGTAACTGTCCTGATTCTTTTGATTCTGGTCAATGTCACACCAGAAAAAAAAGCATCTTCCTCAGGCCAGAAACAGGAAATCAAAAAGAAACACCGCATCTCCCGGTTCATTTTCCGGAAGGTGGTGCCGACTGCAATCGTCATTGTAATCATAGCCGGCGGCTTCTTCTATGGTTCACAGAACAGTGATGCAGGCAATAATCAGGTGATCGTATATAACTGGGGTGAATATATCGATCCGGAAGTTCTGACTATGTTCGAGGAAGAGACCGGAATCGATGTAGTCTATGAAGAATTTGAGACAAACGAGATCATGTATCCGAAGATCCAGTCGGGAGCGATCGCCTATGATGTCGTCTGCCCGTCAGATTATATGGTGCAGCGTATGATAGAAAATGACCTGCTCGCAGAGATCGATTTTAATAATATACCGAACCTGAAGTACATCGACAGTACTTATATGGAACAATCGCGCCAGTTTGATCCGGAAAATAAGTACTCTGTCCCATATCTGTTTGGTACTGTCGGAATTCTGTATAATAAGACGATGGTTGATGAGCCGATCGACAGCTGGAGTGTACTCTGGGATCCGAAATATAAAGACAGCATCCTGATGCAGGACAGCGTCCGCGACGCATTCGGAGTGACCTTGAAATACCTCGGCTACTCACTGAATTCCACGGATTTGGATGAGCTTAATGAGGCGAAAAATCTGCTGATTAAACAGAAGCCGCTCGTGCAGGCCTATGTTGTGGACCAGGTACGTGACAAAATGATTGGAAACGAGGCCGCCATCGGTGTAATCTATTCCGGAGAAGCGCTTTATACGAAGCAGGAAAACCCGAATCTGGAATATGTAATTCCAAAGGAAGGGTCAAACCTCTGGATTGACTCCTGGGTTATTCCAAAGAATGCCAAGCATAAGGAAAATGCAGAGAAATTTATTGATTACCTCTGCCGTCCCGAGATTGCTAAGATGAACTTTGATTACATCACCTATTCTATCCCGAATTCAGAGGGACGCAAACTGATCGAGGAAGACTGGATGAGGGAAAGCAAGGTTGCCTTCCCCGATCCGGAGGATCTGGCAAACTGCGAGACTTTCAAGTTCCTTGGGGATGATAATGACGCCGTCTATAATCAGCTCTGGCGTGAAGTAAAGTCTAAATAGTTTCTTCGGATAAAACAGGAGGAGGCTGTAAATCAAGTGAAAACCTGATTTACAGCCTCCTCTTATTGACCGTTACACATTAAAGCAGCCACCGCCTATGAATTCCCTCAGAAGGGAGTTGGTCGGCACTGGTTCGCTGCCGATTCCGACGAAATAATCGAAGAATTTCAGAAGCCTCTTGGCCTCCACATATTCGGGACAGTCTTTTCCCATCCCGAACAGCAGCGGTTCCACATACTGCTTTAGTACGGCCAGCTCATACAGAAGGGACGAATTAAACATAACATCCGCCTCTTCCTGATACGGGAAGATATTTTCCTCCTCTCCTCTCCTGACAGACGGCCACATGGCAATGGTATTGCGCGCGGATGTGCCGCGCGTCCTGGCATCTCTTACGATGCGGCGAATCAGCCGGCCGTCTGTTGACGGGATCCGGTTGTGTTCGTCAATATTAAGCTGGGTCAGTGCGCTTATATAGATCCTGAATTTGTTATCATTGTTCAGTTTCTCTGTCAGCTTTGGATTCAGGCAGTGAATTCCTTCAATGACCAGAATATCCTGTTCATCCAGCTTTTTCGGCTTTATATCATATGTGCGCTTTCCTGCCTTGAAGTCAAAGATGGGAAGATAGACCTCCTCACCCTTAAGCAGGGCCTGCATGTCTTCGTTAAACTGCTTCACATCTATTGCTTCGATACATTCGAAATTATAATTACCGTTCTCGTCTTTCGGGGTCATTTCACGGTCCACGAAATAATTGTCCACGGCTATGGGGTGGGGCCTCATCCCGTTCACCATCAGCTGAATGGACAGGCGGTGTGAAAATGTCGTCTTACCGGATGACGAGGGGCCTGCAATCAGCACGAACTTCACATCCGGCTTATCGGCAATCTGCTTTGCGATCTCCCCGATCTGGCGTTCCTGATAGGCCTCCTGTACGAGAACCACTTCTCTCATATCATGCTTGGTCACCATATCATTCAGGGCACCAACCGTATCGATACTCTGGAGGTCTCCCCATTGGATTGATTTTTTCAGCACTTCAAAAAGTTTTGGCCTTGGCACAAACGGTTCAACTTTCTCCGGTTCCTCCCTTGTCGGCATCTGGATGATAAAGCCATCGTCATAAAGATGTAACGAATAATACTTCAGATAACCGGCATCAGGCACCATATACCCGTAATAATAGTCTTCAAATTCGTTCATGCTGTAAATATTTACCTTGGAAACACGTCTGTACTCGAACAGCCGCTCTTTATCATACATGCCATGTTTCCTGAAAAGATCAATAGCCTCGGTTGTATGGATGGTCCGCTTTTCTATTGGGATACGCCCTTTTACGAGCTCTTTCATCCTCTTGTCAACCTTTTCTAAAAATTCCTGCGTCAGATTAACATCGCCTTCCAGGGTACAGTAATAACCCTTGCTGGCGGAAAAGTGAATCCTGACACTCTTCACCTTGTCATGGCCGCCGACGTCATGTACAGCCTTTACGAGCATGAAGCAGAGACTTCTCTTATACGTTTCGTGCCCGATTGGATCCCCTGTTGTCAGAAATTGAATCTCACAGTCTTTCTTTAGTGTCTTATCCAGTTCCTGAAGCCGGAACTGGTTCACAAAGACAAGCACGATCTGATGTGCATATCTCTCCTGAAAATCCTCAGCGATCTGCTGGTAAGTAACCCCTGCCTCATATTCTTTTGTCTCATTCCCTACCCGTACTGTACACAGCTTTTTGCCCATAATCATTCCTTTCCGCAGAATCTTCTGCCCTTATAAGTTTCCCGCACGGAATTTGCAGTAAATGTACAGCGAGGTACCGTACATTTACTTAACATCTATATAGTATATGCAGTTTCAGATAACCTGAAACGGATGAATAACAGGTGCCGCTATTACGTCCAGACACGGCAGCTTTCTCTCAAGGAAATGCTTCATATCATCGAGGAAAATATATTCCGTCCCGTAATGTCCGGCATCGATTACTGCAAGTCCCTGCTCCACTGCATCCAATCCATCGTGGTGTCCAATATCCCCTGTTACAAGTACATCGGCCCCCTTTTCAACAGCCGGTCTGACAGCACTCTTCCCTGAGCCGGGGGAAACGGCCAGCCGTGAGACCTCTTTCTCCATATCTCCAAAGACCTTGACAGACCCAAGGTTAAGATGATGCTTTACGTACAGGCAGCACTCCTTTAGTGTCATCGGCTTCTGAAGCTTTCCAAGCCTCCCGATCCCCTCCGGTTTATCCTCTGTTCCGGAAGTGATATCCAGTACTTCTGTATCTTCCAGCTTTAAGATGTCTTTCGCAAGCTCTGCCATGCCAAGGACATCATAATTCGTGTGCATCGCATAATAGGGAATATCATACTGGATCAGCTTCAGGATTCTCCTGCTGATAAAGTCTTCATCCGTTATGCTTTTTAAGGGTGAAAAGATCAGCGGGTGGTGTGTAACCAGCATATCTGCCCCGGCTTCTTTCGCTGCCTCTATTACCCGGTCCGTGGCATCCAGTGCCAGATACACTCTGTTTACTTCCTTTGTGCTCCTTCCTGCCTGCAGGCCTACGTTGTCAAAATCCAATGCCGCACTCTTTGGGTACGCGGCCTCAATTACCTGTATGATTTCTTTACATTGCATAAAATTCCATCCCTTTCCGCGCATACTCCAGATCCTTTTCCAGTTCTCTTCTGCGCTCTTTTGAATGTGGACTGTCCAGATTTTCCAGATCCCTGATAATCCTGCTTTTTAATGTAATCTCCCTTTCCAGAAACTGTTTCAGCACAGGATGCCTGTCCTGAAGCAGAAGCTTCCCGTAGCGGATCTCGGTCTCCGTCCAGACGGGAGGCGTTTCCCTCTTTTGACGGAGGGTGCTGCCCGCAGATGGCTGTACCTTCATCATCGGATAGTATTTGCCGTCCTCAAACACCATATCTTCTTTGATAAACAAAAAACCTTCCTCTAAAAGAAAGGCTCTGACTTTTGCGATTTCCGACTGAGGCTGCAGGATGCACTCTTTCAGGCTCCCTGTTATGTCAGGATGCGCCTTTAGGATCTTCATGACCAGTCCTCCCCCCATCCCGGCAATGACAGCCGTCTTTGCTTCTCCGGGTGCGAGTCCGGCCAGTCCGTCTGAGAGCCTCAGCTCGATTCTGCCGGAAAGACCACATTCCGTCACATGCTCCTTTGCCCGCTCCAGCGGCCCCTCGTTAATGTCCATTGCAACAGCTGAAGGAACCATACCATTCTCTATAAGATAAATGGGGATATAAGCATGGTCCGTGCCTATATCCGCCATTTCATATCCGGCAGTCACCAGACCGGCAACTGCCTGTAATCTCTTTGATAATTCCATATGCTTAATCCAAATAGTCTCTCAGCTTACGGCTGCGGCTTGGATGGCGCAGCTTTCTGAGTGCTTTCGCCTCAATCTGGCGGATACGTTCACGGGTGACATCAAACTCTTTGCCGACTTCCTCCAGTGTTCTTGCCCTTCCGTCATTCATTCCAAAACGGAGGCGCAGGACCTTCTGCTCTCTGTCTGTCAGAGTATCCAGAACTTCATCCAGCTGCTCTTTGAGCAGTGTCTGTGCGGCTGCCTCTGCCGGGACAGGTACATTGTCATCCTGGATAAAGTCTCCCAGATGGCTGTCTTCCTCCTCACCGATCGGGGTTTCTAAAGATACCGGCTCCTGAGAAATCTTCAGGATCTCACGTACACGGTCCACAGGCATGTCCAGTTCCTTTGCAATCTCTTCCGGCGTGGGTTCACGTCCTAACTCCTGAAGTAACTGTCTGGACACACGGATTAGTTTGTTAATTGTCTCTACCATATGCACCGGGATACGGATCGTCCTTGCCTGGTCTGCAATTGCCCTTGTGATTGCCTGACGAATCCACCATGTTGCATAAGTACTGAACTTATATCCTTTATGATAATCAAACTTTTCAACAGCTTTGATCAGACCCAAGTTACCCTCCTGAATCAGGTCCAGAAATAACATTCCTCTACCAACATAGCGTTTTGCGATGCTGACTACAAGACGAAGGTTCGCCTCTGCCAGTTCCTTTTTGGCATCCTCATCACCGTCTTCCATTCGCTGTGCCAGTTCGATTTCCCTCTCCGCACTCAGCAGCGGTACTTTACCGATCTCCTTCAGATACATGCGCACAGGATCTTCAATGCTGACCCCGTCCGGCACAGATAAATCAATGCTCTCCATATCAACTTCATCTTCTTCAACAATGATGAGCTCATCATCTACATCGTCATCATCTCCGCTGATACGCAGCACATCAATATTATTTGACTCAAGATGTTCAAATACCTTTTCCATCTGCTCTGCGTCTAATTCCATATCATTGAAAAAGTCATTGATCTCCTGAAGCTCGAGAATGCTTTTCTTTTTCTTACCTAACGCAACAAGTTCTTTTAGCCTCTCGTCAAATTTCTGTGTGTTTTCTTCCATGTGTCCATCCTTCCTTCCCCTATACACACGGTATAGGGCTATCTTGTTTTATTTTATCCTTATTCAATAGAAATATGCAGTTTCTTTATATCATCGAGTTTTCTCTTCTCTTCCATCAGCCTCTGCAGGCCCGCCATATCTGTCGGTTCCAGATGCATCGTGCGGTAATCTATGCTGTTCGCCTTGACACGGAGGATTGTCTCCTTTAACGCCTGTTCCTGTTCTTCCTTCGTGGAAAGCTCTCTGATCTTTGTATGGAACAAGGAAGCCGCTTCCCGATGATCTTCCTCCTCGGTAAAGTGATTCAGTATCTTTGCCGGATTCAGTTCCCCTGTATCAAACTGCTGATAAAGCAGTTCTGCTACAGTCCGATACAATGGTTCCGTGAAGTCTTCTGGGCTTATGTATTTTTTTATCAGGCTGAAAATCCCCGCATCCTCGATCATCCATGTCAGAAGCAGCTTCTGGGATACAAGGATTCCACTTTCCTTCGGCTTCTGTCCGGACGGAGCTGACTTTGGACGCGCGGCAGGTTTGGCCATGCCTTCTGTAACAGCGGTCTTCGTCACAAGTTTTTGAAGACTTTCCGGGCTTACCTTGTATGCCTTTGCTACAGCCTCCACATAATTGTTGCGCTCGAGTTCATCTTCAAATCCGATCAGGCGCTTCGCCGTTTCTTTAAAAAAGGCTGTCTTCCCTTCCGGGGATTCCATATCATAGTCTTTGGAAAGAATCTCCAGACTGAACAGGAATCCATTTCTTGCCCCGCCGATTCTCTTCTCAAATTCTTCGGCTCCCAAATTCTTAATGAATTCGTCGGGGTCCTTATAAGGGTCCATCCTGATGACTTTGGCAGAAATACCCGCCTGTTTCAGGATCGGTACTGCGCGGAGTGCGGCCTTCGTTCCCGCTTCATCGCTGTCATATGTCAGATAGACTTCCTGCACATACCTCTTAATCAGTGAAGCATGTCCCGTCGTCAGAGCGGTTCCCAGCGATGCGACTGCATTCGTAAATCCTGCCTGATGAAGGGAAATTACATCCATATACCCTTCGCACATGAGGAAATACGGTTTGCGCGAGGTTCTTGCACGGTTCAGTCCGTAAAGATTGCGGCTCTTATCGAAGATAACTGTCTCCGGTGAATTCAGGTACTTTGGTTTTCCATCACCCATCACCCGGCCGCCGAATCCGATCACCCGGTTATTCACATCCATGATCGGAAACATAACACGGTTCCAGAACTTATCATATACGCCGTTCCTTTCATCCGTGTTGATCAGGCCTGCCTGCCGGATCAGATCCTCACTGTAGCCCTTCCCCTGAAGGTATTTGAACAGGTCATTGCTATATTTGTTGGAATAACCAAGCCCGAAAGCTTTGATTGTTTCATCTGACAGCTCTCTGTTTTTCAAATATGTATATCCAATCTTCCCCTGTTCTGATTTCAGCTGCACATAGAAATACTGGGCGGCAATCTTATTGATTTCCAGAAGTGTCGCACGCAGGTCGGCTTTTTCCTTCGCTTCTTTCGAGTACTCCATCTCGGGGAGTTCGACTCCCGCCCTGTCGGCAAGGACCTTCAGAGCCTCCACAAAAGAGAAGTTCTCATATTCCATCAAAAATGTAAAAACATTGCCTCCGGCTCCGCAGCCGAAGCAGTAATACATCTGTTTCCCCCTGCTGACAGAAAAGGAGGGCGACTTTTCATTGTGGAACGGGCAGAGTCCAAAATAAGAGCTGCCTTTTTTCTGCAGCCTTACATACCCGGATATCACATCCACGATGTCATTCTTCATCCTCACTTCTTCAACCAATTCCTCCGGATAATACATGCATTCCCCTCCTGCTTATACAACTTAGGTCCGGTCCTTTCGGGCCTTAGTTGTAAAGTACATCCTGTCGACTTAGGTTCGGTCCTTTCGAACCTTAGTGACATGGATGTTTCCTCGCTTATACAACTTAGGTCCGGTCCTTTCGGGCCTTAGTTGTAAAGTACATCCTGTCGACTTAGGTTCGGTTCTCTCGAACCTTAGTGACATGGATGTTTCCATTTATCCCCTACTTTATATATATTCGACAAAACTTTATGATTTCCTTTATTTTTTTTAATTTTTCCAGGCTTCCGGCACAAAAAATTCTTCGTATTTTTTTACCGCATAATTATCGGTCATCCCTGCTATGTAATCGCAGACTACCTGTTCCTTACAATTGCCCGGCCTCCCGATCGCCTCCAGATACTGCTCTGGCATCTGTTCAAGGTGGCGGATATAATAATCATACAGCTGTTCAATCAGACGGACCGCCTTGTCTTCCTCGCCCTTCGCCTTTGGATTCATATAGACGTTCTCGAACATGAATCTGCGCAGGCCGATCATAGCCTCTTCTACTTCTTCCGACATGATAATGGCCGGTTTATCCATGCTGTTGATGATCACGTCATGCACCATTGCATTGAGGCGTTCCTTGCTGGTAGCCCCCAGTACTTTCCGGTATCTGGACGGTATATCTTCCTCTACGAGAATACCTCCCCGGATCGCATCGTCAATATCATGGTTGATATAGGCGATCTTATCCGACAGTCTGAGTACCTGACCTTCCAGTGTATGCGGATGCCCCGATGTCGGATGGTTCAGAATCCCGTCACGCACTTCCCACGTAAGGTTCAGTCCCCTTCCCTGCTTTTCTACACATTCCACTACCCTGACACTCTGTTCATTGTGGGAAAAATGATAGACATGGTTCAGTGCCCGTTCACCCGCATGGCCGAACGGTGTGTGGCCGAGGTCGTGGCCGAGCGCGATCGCTTCTACAAGGTCTTCATTCAGTCTGAGTGCCTTTGCAATCGTTCTGGCATTCTGTGACACCTCGAGCGTATGCGTCAGCCTCGTCCTGTAATGATCACCTTTGGGCAGCAGAAACACCTGTGTCTTCTGCTTCAGACGCCGAAACGACTTGCAGTGCAGGATCCTGTCCCGGTCCCGCTGGAATACAGGGCGGATATCACACTCTGTCTCCGGGCGCACCCTCCCTTTCGAATTCCTGCTGAATGCCGCATAGGGACTTAAATACTCCATTTCACGTTCTTCTAGCTGCTCTCTGATTGTCATAGGCCACTTCCTCTATATATAATATATTCTGCGTTTCGGGTTTATTTCCTTTTTCCTTAATACCTAATCCTCTTTCAGTCGTTTTTCAATCGCCTTTACCACGGTTTCAAGCACCTTGATGCGTGCATAATACTTGTCATTGCCCTCGACCACAATCCACGGTGCATACTCTGTTGATGTCCTGATCAGCATTTCGTTGACTGCTTCCTCATACAGGTCCCACTTTTCCCTGTTGCGCCAGTCCTCATCCGTAATCTTCCACTGCTTTTCCGGATTCTCCTGACGTGCCCTGAACCTGCGCTCCTGCTCGTCTTTATCAATCTGCATCCAGAATTTCAGGACGATTGCCCCCGCATCCACAAGGTCTTTCTCCATGTCATTCATTTCCTTATAGGCCCTCTGCCACTCCTGCTTCGTACAGAATCCTTCGATGCGTTCTACCATGACGCGTCCATACCATGTTCTGTCAAAGATTGAAATATGCCCGGCTTTTGGCATCGCCCTCCAGAAACGCCATAGATAATGATGTGCCTTTTCAATATCGTTCGGGGATGCGGTCGGGTTCACGACAAATCCCCTCGGGTCCATCTTCGCGGTCAGGCGCTTGATGGCGCCGCCTTTACCTCCTGCATCCCATCCCTCGAATCCAAGCACGACCGGAATCCTCCTGCGGTAGAGTTCCCCATGCAGAAGACTCATCTTCTTCTCCAGTTTTTTCAGTTTTTCCTTGTATTCCTTCTTTGTAAGGCTCAGGCTCAAATCCGCTTTTGCAAGAACGGATTCGGTAAGCTCCTTCTGGTCAATCCCTGGTACGGCAGTTTCAGCAGTGGTCTTCCCTTCCTCGTCCATCTCCGCGATCGCCTCGGCAGCCTTTTCTTTTGCTTTCGCCTTCTTCACATTCTCAATCTGCTCTTCCAAAGCCTTGATTACAACTGTGTAGATCTTAACCGTGGCAAATCTTCTGTCCATCGCCTCGATGATCGTCCAGGGGGCATAATCGGTGTCTGTAATATGCATCATTTCTTCCATCATCTGTACATATTCCTGATACTTCACATTGCGTTCCAGATCTCCCTGGCTTACCCGCCAGGCAGTTTCTTTCGATGCCCTTAACTTCTGGAAACGCTTTTTCTGTTCCTTTTTATCAATATCAAGCAGAAGTTTAATCATGACATAGCCGTCGTCCGTCAGCTGCTTTTCAAATGAGCAGATCGACTGGTAAATATCCGGGATGTCCTTCTTCTTCGTGCTTTTGTCAAAACGTTCAATCAATACCTTGCGGTACCAGCTTCCATCGAAAATGGCGATTCTTCCTTTTTCCGGTGTTTTCGTCCAGAAGCGCCATAAAAACGGATGCATCCGTTCTTCCTCACTCTCTTCCTTAATCGCAAATACTTTGAAACCACGCGGGTCCAGACTCTGGATCAGTTCTCCTATCTGCAGCCCCTTCCCGGATGCCCCAAAGCCTTCAAACACAATCATCACGGGGATATTCAAAGTCTTGCACTGTCTCTGCAGCTCGCCCAGCCTTGCTTCCAGCAGGGGCATCTTTGCCTTGTATTCTTCTTTTGTCATGGATTTGGTAAGATCAACTTTTTCTAACATAATTTTTCCTCCCGGCTTTGTTTGATTATATGATGCCAGGGTCAAAAGGTCATACAATGCATGCTCGCATGCAATTGGATGACTTTTGACCCCAACATTATTATATTATTATATCACGAATATACCATGAAAAACATCCGGCTTGTCATCTTTGCCGGAAAATGCTATACTTTGTCAAGGAAAACAGAAATAACCGTATTACAGTTAAGAAATATATGTTACTGTGCACGTCCGCAGGGCGTGAATAGTAACATATATATAACGCTAAAGGAGGTGTGGTTATGACAAAAGTTAAGCACACTGACGCAAATTTTTTATCTCCGTGTGATCCCCCTTGTGAACGGCTGGTCTATATCACGTCCGCAACGTTTGGCGAGGACTGGGAATACACACTCCATTCCCATAGTTTTGCAGAAGTATTTTTTGTGACATCCGGGGAAGGATATTTCTGTACAGGTGACGCTGAAGTACCGATACATACAAACACGCTTGTACTGATTAATCCTAATACACCACACACGGAACGCTCCTTAGGAGATACTCCCCTGACCTATATGATACTCGGAATTGAGGATCTGTATTTCTATTTCCGTGATCATGAGGAGTACTGTTTCCATACTTATGACCTGAAAGAACACAAGGATGAGATTCTCCCGGACCTGGATCTGATGCTGGATGAGGTTCAGGGCAGGCATCAGGATTCTTACCGGATCTGCCATTACTACATGTCCGTCTTTTTCCTTAAGGTCCACCGGATTCTTGGTAACCGCCTCGGCCTCTGCTCTGCAGACAGCTGCCCTGATGAATGTACGTCAGTCAGGGAATACATAAAGGAGCATTTTGCAGATGATATCACACTGGATACGCTTGCCGCGTATTCCGGTTTTAATAAGTATTATCTGTCCCGCATGTTCTCCAGAGCCTACGGGATTGCGCCAATCAATTACCTGTTGGAATGCCGGATCCTGCACAGTGAGGTCCTGCTTAAGACAACGGACTTCAGCATTACCCAGATTTCCCGTATTGTCGGGTTCTCCTCTGCCAATTACTTTTCCCAATCTTTTAAAAGATATACCGGCATGACGCCGTTGTCGTATCGGGAAACACATATGATCTGATAATTCAGGCAAACGAAATGCTCCTGTGCAGTTGGATAAAACTGCACAGGAGCATTTTTTTACTTGTTTGCGGCTTTTCTCACGATGGCTTCCATCTCACCCCATTTTGCCTCCATATCCTCTATGAGCTTAAACTGTGTTCTCGCCCTGTCGAGATTATGGTTTTCACGGTGTATTCTGAAGTAATGGTCACCCTCGAGGTAATCCGTCAGGAATCTTATTCCGCATTCATATGTCATGACCTTTGCCCCCATTGGAAGCAGGCGTATTTCTGTCTGGGTCAGGCTTCCCTGACACCCTTTCAGGAATCCTTCCACGTAGACCTCAAACAGTTCCAGATTACAGGAGACTTTTGACAGATCTGTTTCATCCTCGGCAGCCGTATTGGCCCCGAACCGTATAGAATCACCAAAATCGTTCATGGCAAGTCCCGGCATTACCGTATCCAGATCAATCACACAGATTCCCTTTCTTGTCGCATTATCGATCATAATGTTATTTAATTTCGTATCATTGTGGGTCACGCGAAGAGGCAGTTCCTTTCTCTTAAGCATATCGCCGAAAACATCTGCATCTCCTTCTCTTTTCATCACGAAATCAATTTCATCCCGGACATGAACCACCCTTCCCAGCTTATCTTCATCCACAGCCCTTAAAAAATCGTTGAAACGCTTTCTTGTATCATGGAACTGCGGAATCGTCTCATGAAGTGTTTCTGCCGGATACCCCGCAAGAAGATGCTGGAAGTTACCAAATGCAAGGGCACTCTGATAGAAATCTTCTTTTGTCTCTACCTGTTCGTAGCAGGTCGCATCCGCTATAAACAGGTAGGCCCTCCAATATTCCCCTCTGGAATCCACATAATAATTTTCCCCGTCATCCGCAGGGACAACGTTCAGCGTCTCTCGTTCCGGATCCCCGCCGTTTTCGATAATTTTCCCGCGAAGATAGGATGTAACCCCGATGATATTTTCCATCAGTTCCTTCGGCTGTTTAAATACTTCACGGTTCATTTCCTGCAGGATGATCCTTTTCTCCTGCCCGTCCGGAATTTCATATGTCAGAAGGAATGTATTGTTGATATGTCCGTTTCCGTAAGGTATCTTTGATTTCAGCGTTCCTATATGCCGGTATGCATCCAGCACCTCTTCCAGTTCTGTTTCTGTAATATTTGTCATAGTGTCTCCTTAACCCGTTACTGATATTTCTTGTTATAGCCGTACAGCAGTGCCAGGATTCCTGCAAGTCCGACAAGCTGGAGCAGGAGGTGTTTGATCCCGACTGTCTTCTGCCCTATGATAACCAAAGCGATGCAGATACAAAATACCAGGATGCACAGTATCATTTCAACCCATTTATTCATAAACAACGCCCCCTATCCTTTCAATCCGCCAAGGCTCATGCCCTGTGTCAGCTTCTTCTGTACAAGGATATACAAAATCAGCGTCGGCAGCATGACAATAATCAGCCCGGCATAGAGCCGCCCGTAGTTAGCTGCTGACTTCTGCGCCTGCATCAGCTGCATCAGTCCGACCGGCAGTGTCTTCAGTTCCTTTTCTGTCAGCAGTGTCATGGAAATGATATATTCATTCCAGAATGACAGGAAGTTAAACAGTATGATTGTGATGATACTCGGTCTTGCCATCGGCATCATAATCTTCACCATTGTGTGAAAATACCCGCTCCCGTCTACAAAAGCCGCCTCCTCATAGTCCTTCGGAATGGAAACAAAGAAACCGGACAGAAGGTAGATTGTAAAAGGCAGTGCCGTTGCCGCATAGATCAGCGCTACCATAAACCGGTTGTTGATCAGGAATCCGGAGCCAAACAACTGTTTTAGCATCTTATCCCCGTCTACCAGCATCAGGAAGATCGGAACAACAATGTAGTTCACATTGATAAACAGACCGCCCATGAACATCACATTCAGGAACTTACTGCCCCTGAATTTATAGCGTGCCAGCACATATGCAGAAGGCAGCGCCACAACCAGCAGAAGAAGCAGTGCAAGAACTGTTACAATGATCGAATTCAGGAAGTAGTCCCCCATCTTCGCTTTTGAAAAAGCATCTACGAAGTTCTGGAAATAAAATCCCTTCGGCAGTGTCCACGGGTTGCCGTAGAACTCTGAGTTTTCCTTGATGGATGCCAGAAATACCCAGCCTACCGGAACGATAATACTGATTGCCAGAACAATCAGCAGGATGTAGACAACAACTCTGGAGGCTTTAAATTTACTTTTTTTCATGATCCGCACCTCCTAAAATTCAAGCGGTTCCCGCTTCGTAGCAAAGTTGACTACTGCGGACAGACCGAATGAGAATAAGAATACTACAACGCCGATTGCCATACCATATCCATAAGAGGAGTTGGTGTATGCCTGACCGTACATATAGCTTAAGAATACTTCCGTTGAACCATCAGGCCCGCCGTTTGTAAGAGCCTTTACAAACAGGAAGCTTAAGTTGATGGAACTGATGATAAAGAATGTAAGCGTTGTACGGATATTCGTCCAGATCAGAGGAAGTGTGATACTGAAAAACTGTCTCACCTTTCCCGCCCCTTCCAGGTCCGCCGATTCATAAAGACTCTCAGGAACGCTGGTCATACTTGCCATATACATAACCATGTAATAACCAATTGCCTGCCACACCATTGCAATCACCAGACTGTAGATGACGATGCTCTGGTCGCCGAGCCAGAGGACCGGCGTGGCGTCTTTCCCCCGGAAGATCCCCAGGATGCTGTTTAAAAGGCCATTGGTCGGATCGTAAATAGCAGAGAATATCGCAGAAATTACTACTACTGACAAAATATTCGGAATGTAGAAAATAACTCTGAAAAAATTCTGACCCTTCAAATTCTCGCGTGATAGGATCGCCGCAAATACAAGTGCAAAGAAAAGAGTAATGATTGTAACAAGTACAATCAGAAGGATCGAGTTCTGGAAAGACCTGAAAAACTTCTGGTCCTCGAATAAAATTTTAAAATTATTGAAACCGACAAACTTCTTGTTGTTTGAGAAGCCGCCCCATTTATAGAGTGACATCTTAAATACATTGATAGTCGGTATCACCATGAAAATAACGAATAAAATCACGGATGGTAATACGCAGGCCGCGATAAATCCGCTTCTGCCCTTTTTGTGCCGCATATATATACCTCCTGTCCCCGTGTGTGACTGTTTCGCCACCTGATGATAAAGCACAGGGAACACGCCCGGAATACTTCCTTCTTTGTCCCCTGCCGCTTATATCTTACATTGTTTCCTAATTATTTAGTCCATAGCATCTCTTAATTTGTCGCTTGTAGCCTCGACATCTGCCTGCCAGTCTTTGACAGTCTTGTCGCCGCTCATAACGCTGTTTACTGCCTTGAACAGAGAATCTGCCATTGAAACTCCCTCTACAGGTTCCGTTGCTGCGAATCCGCCCATAACTGCAACTGCAGCGTCATTGTCATAAATGTGGTAGTATAACTGGCTGTCTGCATCCAGTTTGTCTGCCATGCCGTCGATCGGCTGTACAGCGCCTGATTTTGCAAAGATATCAGCGGCTTTGTCAGAATACATAAATGCCACAAATTCTTTTGCAAGGTCCTGGTTCTCAGCTTCTGCCGGAATCCACATCTGCTCGAAGAATGTAAAGGATGATGGTTTCGCATCTTTTGCTACTGCCGGAACTGCTGTGAAGCCCCATTCGAATCCGTCTGCCTTCGGAGCGTCTGCCATTTCTCCCGGAAGCCATGTTCCGTTCGGGCAGAAGATTGCTTTGTTGTCAAGAATCAGCTGCTGGTTCTTTGTAAAGTTATCATCATTTGCATTGGCAACTGTTGTCGGCTCTGTATAATCAGCAAGCTTTCCAACCAGTTCAAATACTGCTGTTGCTTCAGGAGACTCCCAGATGCCGTCTTTGTATGTCATTGCTTCATTGTAGAAGTCAGCCCCGCCTGATGATTCCAGAAGTGCATATGTAAATGCATCAAAATATCCAGGTGTCGGATATGTAAATAAGGAGATGCCCTCAGCTTTCGCCTTATCGCCTAATTCCCACATCTCATCCCATGTTGTCGGAACTTCCCAGCCTTTTTCCTTGAGCAGTCCTGCATTGTAGAACAGACCGCACGGGCTGTAGAACATTGGTGCATAGTATGTCACGCCGTCAGCGTAAGGCATCGTTCCCAATGTATCAAGGAATCCCGGAAGGATCTTATCCTTTACAGTCACATCCTCGCCCGGAACTGTCATGTCCAGAACATCTGTCAGTTCAAGAAGACCTTTTTCCTTCGTCAGAGTCTCTGTAAGTGCTGCTTCACGTCCTGTTGCGCAGTGGACAACATCCGGATAGTCGCCTGCCTTCATGCTTGGGCTGATCACATCCTCGATTTTCTTGTCAACTGTCAGTTCCACCGTTACGCCTTCGTGTGTCTCTTCGAATGCTTTAGCAACCTCATCCCACATCTCAGCGCCGTAGCCGCCCTCAAATGCAGCCACTTTCAATACCTGCCCATCTCCTGAGCCGGAATCCTTGGCGTCACCGGAATCAGAACCTTTGTCTTTGCTTCCGCATCCAACTGCCAGTGTACCGATCATTGTTACGCACAATAAAATACTCACCAGTTTTCTTTTCATACTTATATCCATTCCTTTCGCTTCGCTCAGGCAC